>CAMOGZ010000064.1 GCA_946614405.1 uncultured Eubacterium sp.
CCGGTACGTACGGTGCAACGGGAGGGTGAGAGGAAACTCTCACTCTACCCTATTGTAGCCTGTGTGACTATGAAAAAGGGCGCCCGGATGGGCGCCCAGGACTCTGTGCGAAAATCAGATCTTGTAGATGTAGTTTGCCTTGCGCGGAGCAGCCTCGCCCACTTCGCCGTCAGCGTAGCCCAGGATCACGTGGCCGATGCCTTCGTAGTCGCCTTCGATGCCCAGGGATGCCAGGATGGCTTTGCCTTCCTCGGACTCGAACTCTTCCTTGGCGCGGAAGATGAAGCAGCTGTCGACACCCAGGTCCTTAGCGGCCAGCATCAGTGTACCCATGACCAGAGAACCGTCATACAGGTAGGTCGGATACTGCTTGTCAGCCAGGACTACCAGCACATCCTGTGCACCGTAGAACGGATCGATGTCAGCGCCCATGATCTTGCGGTTCATCTCGGACAGTTTGTCGCGCATCTCTTTGTCAGAGACCTGGATGATGATGGGGGACTGGTGTCCCATTCCGGTGGGAGCATAAGTTCCTGCTTCCATGATCTGATCGATCACTTCCTGCGGAACGCGCTGATCTTTATATTTACGTACGCTTCTTCTCTCTTTGATTACCTTTAATGTTTCAGACATTTCTTTTACCTCCTAAGCAATATGTTACTATTATACACTATTATTGACGTTTTATTCAATTATATTAAGAAATTATTGACAGGCTGTCCCCGGCCGTGATAGACTGATACCAATCAAAAAGAAAAGAGCTTGCCCCTGCCGCCGGGTAGGGGGTGGAAAGCGCAGACATTCTGTCATTAGGCCTTAGAAGACGGGATGCTCTGGGCTTTCGTTTTTTGGAACAAAGCCCAACTGCGCAGGTTCCACAGAACGGAGGTATATTATGAAATGGATCATCTTAGGCTTTGCCGGTGCCCTGGAGATCGGGTGGGCCATCGCAATGAAATACTCGGAAGGATTCACCCACATCGTGCCCAGCATCGCCACGGCCATCATGTATGTGGCCAGTGCGGTGTTCCTGGCCATGGCGCTGAAGCAGCTGCCCCTGGGAACGGCCTACGCCATCTGGACCGGCATCGGCATCATCGGGACAACGCTTTTGGGGATCCTGCTGTTCAAAGAGACTATCAGCGTGCCCCAGGCCATCTGCGTGGCCATGATCGTGGTGGGCATCGTTGGATTAAGACTGTTGTCATCAGAATAATTATATGATAGAATCAATAAATAATAACGGAGGTAGAAATATGGCAAAATTCGTAGCAGAGAAATCTTTCTGGGAACTGTTCCCGGATGCAGAGATCGGCGTGCTGGTCCTGAACAACATCGATAATTCCGAGGCTGTTTATGCAGCTCACGAGTCCATCAAGGACGAGCTGGCAGCAGCAAATGAGGCAGCTGTGAAATGGATCCCGGCAACCCCGCTGTCCAAGAACCCGGTGGTAGCTGTATGGCGTGATGCTTTCCAGAAATTCAAGAAAAAGAAGGGTAACCGCGCATCCATCGAGGCACTTCTGGCCCGTGTGGATAAGGGCAACTACGTTGGCGGAATCAACCCGCTGGTAGACATCTACAATGCGGCATCCCTGACCTATGCACTGCCGGTGGGCGGTGAGAACGTAGACTCCTTCGTAGGAGACCTGCGTCTGACCATTTCTGAAGAGGGTGGAGATGCTTTCCTGGCACTGGGCGATGAGGAGAACAATCCGACCCTTCCGGGTGAGCTCTGCTACCTGGACGACGAAGGTGCGGTATGCCGCTGCTGGAACTGGCGTGACGGACAGCGCACCATGTTGACCGAGGAGACCAAGAATGCTTTCATGATCATCGAGAGCGTGGATCCGGAACGTCACGAGGACGTGCTGGCCATCATGGACCGCATCGAAGAGAAGGCCAAGGAGTATCTCGGAGCTGAGATCTTCGCCAAGACTCTGATCACCAAAGACAATCCGGAAGTCGTAATCAAATAGTATTTGCTAACAGGATCTGCAATGGCAGGTCCTGTTTTTTTATACAAAGTGATGCGTTTTTGGTTCAGGTTTGTTAGGATATGTAATTTGCTTTAGTGTGCTAAACTATCCGCTTGCTCTGAGGTTAACCGAAATGGTATACTGCAGTTGAGAGAGAATTTAGAGGTTATCTGTTGAAAAGGAGGTATGAGTATGAGTAATGAGAGACAGCCTCGCCTTCCCAAGATGTGGGAAGCACTTATTCCAATCATTTTCATGATGGTCGTTATCATCTACGCCACCATCAAATGGGAAATGGAACCCCATATTCCACTGGTGCTGGCATCCTGCGTCGCAGCAGGAATCGCATGGCGCTGCGGATATCGCTGGGATGACATCGCATTCGGTATGCTGGACGCCATCAAGAGAACTGTTGAAGCGTTCCTGATCATTCTCTGCGTCGGTATGCTGATCGGTGCATGGGTATGGTCCGGAACTATGCCGGCTATGGTTTACTATGGTCTGGATCTGATCGCACCGAGAGTATTCCTGGTAGTAGGGTGTATCCTCTGCGGAATCGTCGGCCTTGCCACCGGTTCCTCCTGGACTGCATCCGGAACCGTCGGCGTTGCCTTGATGGGAATCGCTATGGGTCTGGGGATCCCGGCACCCATCGCAGCAGGTATGGTTATCTCCGGAGCCTACATGGGTGACAAATGGTCCCCGCTGTCTGACTCCACCAACGTTGCGGCAGCTGCTGCTGAGACACCGCTGTACGACCACGTACGCGCCATGATGACCACCACCCTGCCGAGCCTTTGTATCGCACTGGTGATCTATGCGATCCTGGGATTCAAGCTTATCGATACCGAAGGTTATGATCCGGCTCAGGCCATCGCACTGCAGAGCACCCTGGCGGACAACTTCAACCTGACACCGCTGGTACTGCTGCCGATCCTGGTCATCCTGTTCGGCGCATGGAAGCGCATCCCGGCGATCCCGTCCCTGCTGCTGGCAGCAGCCGTAGGAGGCATCTTCGCCATGATCTTCCAGGGAACCTCTCTGGCAGAGATCCTGAACGCATTCCAGTATGGTTATGAAGCAGACACCGGAAATGAAGTAGCTGACAAGCTCCTGTCCCGCGGCGGAGAAGACTCCATGCTGTGGACCATTTCCCTGATCATGTTCGCAATGTGCTTCGGCGGAATCCTGGAGAAGTGCGGATACGTAGAAGTGCTGCTGGGACCCATCGTCAAGAGAGTCAAGACCATCGGCGGCCTGGTAGCAGCTATGATCGTCACCGGTATCGTATGCGATATCGTGCTCACCGACCAGTACCTGGCCATCATGGTACCCAGCCGTATGTTCCAGAAGAGCTTCGATGAGAGAGGACTCTCCAGAAGCTTCTTGTCCAGAACATCTGAGGATGGTGCCACTCTGTGGTCGCCTATGATCCCGTGGAACGGCTGCGGTGCTTATCAGTCTGCGACATTGGGCGTGTCCAACTGGCAGTTTGCACCATTTGCCTTCATGAACATCATCAACCCGATTTTCGCCATCGTCATCACTTATCTTGGCATCGGCATCAAGTACAAGGAATATGACAACCTGTCCGGCGATGAGCTGAAGGCAGCCAAGGCAAAGAAAAAGGCTGAGTTCGAAGCAGCTAAGAGAAAGTAATGAAGAGTTATAAGGCAAGTACAGGAAGAGAACTGGATAAGACGACGACGTACATTTGCTACGGTTTCGGCATCGCTCTGGTGGTGATGGCATGCCTGCGGCTTACCTGGTATCCTGCGGCGATCGGGGTCATTCTCATCGCGGCGGCGGCCATGACCAAGACCATTACCGTGTCGGAGGAGGGCATCGTTACGGAGTACCGGTTCCTTATGTACCGCAAAGTCGAGCGGTGGGAATGGAAAGACATCGTGGAGATCTTCTGCGAGTTCTCCGACAAGCAGCCGGGAAAGATCGGAATCCATTTCACAAAGGAAAATCTGATGGCCCGCAGACTGTTCTTCTCCCGCCAGTATGAGGACGAGATCATCGAACTGGCCCTCAGTCAGAACCCGAAGATCCGGGTGGAAGAGTAAATGCAATAAAAGAGGACGCTCCATTATCGATCGGAGCGTCCTCTTTGCTTGCCGTTTACCAGGTCAGATCGCAGATCACCACTTCGCTTTTGGTTCCGATGCGGATGGGAGGGCAGACGGTGCCCACGCCGGAGGTGACGATGCTGCGGAGGGTCCCTCTCTGAAGGAACCCGTATACATTTTCAAAGTAATTGGTCAGTACGTAGTTGACGGGCTGGACCTGACCGTTCAGGGTGTGGCCGCTGAGGATCAGGTCGGCGCCGCAATCTGTCAGGGAATGGAGATCCGCAGGCTCGTGCTCCAGCACCAGGATCGGCAGGTTCCGGTCCAGAGAACGGAGGAGCTCCTCCGGCTTCTGACGGGTGCCTTCTCCTTCGGCGGTGTCGGTATCATCCTTTCGGCAGGTGATCTGGGTGCCCTTGACATAGACGGTGCCGTCTTCGATCATCTGGATCTGGCTGTCCACCATGAAGTTCATGATCTCGAAGCTGCGCAGGGTCTCGGAAGCGGGACTGATGGGGTATCCCAGAAGTCTTCTGGATTCCACATCGCAGTTTCCGTAGACACCGTAGACTCCCTCCGGAGCCTCCAGCTTGGCCAGGATCTCAGCATAGCGGTCCGGATACGGCAGATTCTCGAAGGTGCCGTTGAATACGTCGCCGGCCACCAGGATGACGTCAGGCTTCTCCCGGTTGACTTTGTTCACCATGTCCCGGATATGCGCCGGGGAGGAGTTTACCCCAAGGTGCAGATCGGAGATGAGGGCCACCCGCAGAGAACCCTTGGCGGCGTCGCCTTTGTCGAGGTTTGCCTCGTAGCGGGCCACCTCCACACTATGGGCGGTGTAGTAGCCGTAGAAGTTCACGATGAGAGCCGCGGAGATGCAGCCCAGGAGGACGATCACCGCCAGACCGCGGTTGCGCTCCTCCATGCCGTATTTACTTTTGCGCCGTTTCTTCCGGCCGAAGAGCCAGGGGAAGAAGCGGAGAATATGAAATGCCAGAAGGAAGATCCCCAGAAAGGCCCAGAAGCCCAGCCACAGGTCGCCCATCCGCTGAGACCACTCCGCCAGAAGCTGATTGTCGGTGAAGGCACCCAGGATGGGAAGGCAGGCAAAGCCCAGATACAGGATGGCGATGATCCCCCGGATCACGCCGTTTTCGGTGACGCCCTTCATCCAGTAATCCACCTGGGTGAGAACGTATAAGAACAAAACAATATAGATAACAAGTACAGTAAGCGCCTGTGTGTCCATTTTATTACCCCCTTCGTTCATTATTTTACAAAAAATACTTAGAAAATACAACGGTGTTTCCGGGTTTTATGGTATACTGTCTCTGTTAAGTCGCTATTCACAGGCAGGAACGGCCTGCCTGTGTCCATACACAGCAGAACGGAGGTAATAGAATGAAAGAATTCACACCGATCAAAGAAGGTAAAGTGCGTGAGATTTATGACAATGGAGACAGCCTGATCATGGTTGCCACCGACCGCATCTCCGCCTTTGACGTGATCCTGAAGAATAAGATCACCAAGAAGGGCAAGATCCTGACCCAGATGTCCAAGTTCTGGTTCGATCTGACCAAGGACATCGTTCCCAACCACATGCTGTCCACCGACGTCAAGGACATGCCGGAGTATTTCCAGCAGGAACAGTTCGACGGAAACAGCATGATGTGCCGCAAGCTGAAGATGCTGCCGGTAGAGTGCATCGTCCGCGGCTACATCACAGGATCCGGTTGGGCAAGCTATCAGAAGGACGGCACCGTCTGCGGGATCAAGCTGCCGGAGGGACTGGTAGAGTCCGACAAGCTGCCGGAGCCCATCTACACCCCGAGCACCAAGGCTGAGATCGGTGATCATGATATCAATATCTCCTTCGAGGAGAGCATCCCTGCCATCGAGAAGGAATTCCCGGGCAAGGGCGAGGAATACGCCGCCAAGCTCCGTGACTACACCATCGCGCTGTACAAGAAATGCGCCGAGTATGCTTTGTCCAAGGGCATCATCATCGCCGACACCAAGTTCGAGTTCGGACTGGATGAGGATGGCAACGTGGTCCTGGGCGACGAGATGCTGACCCCGGACAGCTCCCGCTTCTGGCCGCTGGAAGGCTATGAGCCGGGCAAATCCCAGCCGTCCTATGACAAGCAGTTCGTCCGCGACTGGCTGAAGGCCAACCCGGACAGTGACTACCTGCTGCCTCAGGACGTCATCGACAAGACCATCGAGAAATATGAAGAAGCATACGAGTTACTGACAGGAGAGAAAATATGACCGACGAACTGCGACACTTATTTGACGAGAAGACCGTGACCGCTGACGAAGCGGTGAAATGTATCAAAGACGGAGACACTGTGTACCTGGGGACCTGCACCAGCACGGCCTACGAGCTTGGCCGGGCCCTGGGCCGCCGGGCAGAGGAGCTGAACGACGTCACCGTGACATGCTCCAACCTGGGGAAGGACCTGGACGTCATGGGGATGCCGGGGAAATTCCACGGAGTATCCTACTTCATGGGACCCCTGGAGCGCAAAGCCCTCCGGGCAGGCACGCTGGATTTCACCAGCGTTCATCTGAGCCAGATCGACATCTGGTGCCGGGAGACCGTACCCCCGGATGTGGCATTTATAGAAGTTTCCCTGCCCGATGAAGAGGGATATATGAGCTTCGGCGCCACTGGCGTGGCACTGCACACCTTTATTCTGGAGAAGGCCAAGACCGTGATCCTGCAGATCAACCGCCACGCTCCCTATGTGTACGGCGAGGACAATAAGATCCACGTGAGCCGTGCGGACATGATCGTGAACTTCGACGAGGAGATCTTTGAGGTGGGAAACCTGGAGCCGGATCCGCAGATCCATGCCATCTCTGACTTCATTCTGGATGAGATACCCGACGGAGCCTGCCTGCAGATCGGCATCGGCGGCATCGGAAATGCCGTGGGATTCGGACTGCAGAAGAAGAATGATCTGGGGATCCACTCAGAATTGATGACGGACTCCCTCATGACCCTCATGAAGAACGGGAATGTCACCAACCGGCAGAAGGGATTCGTCCCGGGAAAGAGCACCGTCTCCTTCACCCTCGGCACCAAAGAACTCTACGAGTTCGTGGACCACAATGAGGATATGTATTACATGCCCTTCACAGTGATCAACGATATCCGGAATATCGCCGAGAATGATAATTTCATTTCCGTCAACGGAGCCATCACCATCGATCTTCTCGGTCAGGTGGTTGCAGACAATATCAACGGAAACCAGTTCAGCGGCACCGGCGGGCAGGTGGACTTTGTCCGCGGCGCTCAGCTGTCAAAGGGAGGAAAGTCTTTCCTGGCGGCCACCTCTTACAATGAGAACCGCAAGACCGGAAAGCGCATCTCCCGTATCGTCCCGGCTCTCCCGCCGGGAACCGCCGTCACCACGGCACGCTCCGAGGTCCAGTATGTGGTTACGGAATACGGATGCGTCAACCTGAAGCCTCTGCTTCGGAAGGACCGCACCCGGGCTTTGATCTCACTGGCTCACCCGGACTTCCGGCCGGAGCTCACCGAAGCGGCAAAACAGATGGGAATTTTATAGTTACTAACGCGAGGCTGCCTGCGGGCAGCCTCGTTATTTTGCCACTTATAAGCGGCAATACTTTGATTGCGAAGGGTTCTGAAGTTCGTATATACTTGCATTAAAGATAAAGATAATAACCGGCGGCAATGAGCT
>CAMOGZ010000065.1 GCA_946614405.1 uncultured Eubacterium sp.
CCCCAGGCCATGAAAAAAGCGATCACGAATTTCACAGTTCTCTCTCCTGAAAGTTTCCGAAGCAGACTTCGATCACCTTGTCGCAGACGGCCGCCACGGCGCGGTCACAGTCCGCAAGGGAGCGGCGGTATTTTTCCGTCATGTCGTCGAAGTCCCGGGCATCGGAATAAATATAGTCGGATACGAATACGGTGTTTCCCGTCCGGCGGGCGAATTCCACCAGGTCCCGGGCCACCCGCTCTCCGGCATCCGCATCATAGGTCCCGTCCGGGCGGAACATCTCATTGGACAAAAGCGCCGTAACACTGTCCATGAGAAAAGCGGCCCGGGGGTCCACTCCGGGCTTGTCCAGGCAGCCGGGAAGATCCAGCCCCTGCTCCAGAGTCTCAAACCCCCAGCCGTCCCGGTCTGCGATATGCCGCCGGATCCGTTCCTGATCCTCTTCATCTGTGGGGATCATTGTCGCAATATAGTATAGTGGCACATTCTGTTCTCTGGCCATATCACGGGCCAGCTCCTGTGCATGATAAGACTTGCCGTTCTTGCAGCCTCCGCTGATAAAAATATTCATCAGAAGAAGTTTCCTTTCTTAATGTCTTCCAGATATTCCGCGTCGATGGCTCCCTCGTCCAGGGTCTTCATCAGTGACATGGTGGCGCAGGCCGCCTCGATGATCTTGAATGCGATGGGGCATCCGCTGCCCTCGCCCAGACGCATGCCCAGATCGAACATGGGCTTCAGTCCCAGCCGCTCCATGGCGGTGACGTAGCCGATCTCCGTGGATTTATGGGATGCAAACATATATGCGGTTACTGTCGGATTGAATTCTCTGGCCATGCATGCCGCCACGATGGAGATGAATCCGTCGATGACCACGGGAATGTGATTCTTCGCCGCGCCCAGGAAGCACCCTACCATGGCGCAGATGTCAAATCCTCCGATGTTTGCCAGTTTGTCGATGGGGTCCATATCCTTGCAGCGCCGGCTTGCCTCGCCAACGATGCGGACTTTGGCCTCCAGTCCCTCATTGTTCAGGCCGCCGCCCCGGCCCACCAGGTCTGCGGGGTCCACCCCCGTCAGCGCCCCCAGAAGGCAGGAGCTGGTGGTGGTGTTTCCGATGCCCATCTCTCCGATGCCGCAAAGGTCCACTCCCGCCGCCTTCATGGCGTCGGCTGCTTCGAATCCGGTGAGCAGGCCCTGCACGGCCTGTTCCCGCGTCATGGCCGGCTCCTTGGCCAGGTTCTTCGTTCCCCGGCCCAGCCTGCGGTCTACGATCTGCACCGGGATCTCTCCTTCCCCGGTGAGCATCTTATCCGTATACAAAGCCTCGGGAATGTCCATCGCCACTCCCATATCCACTACCAGAAGGTCCAGGTCGAAATACCGCACCTGAGAGCTGACGCCCGTGATCCGGCGGGTGAAGTTGATGGTCTGCGCCATGGTGACCTGCTGGGGTGCGGAGGCGACGCCTTCCACCACCACGCCGTTGTCTGCGCTGAACAGGGCGATGCATTCCTTCTTCGGCTCGTTCCCAGTGACGTTTCCGGTGATGCCCGCCATCTTGATGGAGATATCCTCCAGCTTGCCCAGACTTCCGGGGACCTTCGCCAGGACTACCTGACGTTCCTTTGCTTTCTCTATCGCATCCTGATCCGGTTCCTCGATCTGTGAAGCCAGATCCCAGACTCTTTCTTCCTGTGTCATAATGACCTCCTGCTTTTGTATAAGATACAAACATCTTATCATATTTTTATGCGGAAAAAAAGTCAGGCCGCTTGTAAATATCCTGCCTTTTCAATATAATAATGACAGAGATAAAGAAATGAAATGAAAGAGGTAACGACATGAGTAAGAGAGCACGAGCAAATGTCATGCTGTTCATCACGGCATTCATCTGGGGATCCGCATTCGTTGCCCAGAAGGTGGGCGCTGACATCGGAACCTTTACCTATAACGGAATACGAACCTTCATCGGCGGACTGACACTGATCCCGGTGATCCTGATCATGGATTCCATGAAGAAGAAAAAGAATCCGGTGGACGACCGGACGGAGGAAGAAAAGAAGAAGGACCGGAAGATGTGGATCGTAGGCGGGATCTGCTGCGGTACGGCTTTGTTCGTGGCATCCACCCTGCAGCAGTACGGCATCTACTTCACCACCGCCGGTAACGCCGGCTTCATCACAGCCCTGTACTGCATCATCGTCCCCTTCCTGTCCCTGTTCCTGGGCAAGAAGATCAAACCCATGGTCTGGGTGGCCGTAGTCCTGGGCGTTATCGGGCTGTACCTTTTGTGCATCAACCCGGCAGAAGGATTCCACCTGCAGAAGGGCGACTTCTTCGTCCTGCTGTGCGCCTTCGCCTTCGCATGCCACATCATGGTCATCGACTATTTCTCGCCCAAGACCGACGGAGTCAAACTCTCCTGCGTACAGTTCCTCTGGGCAGGGGCGATCGGCATCATACTGATGTTCATCTTTGAGCCTGTGAACATCTCCGCTATTCTGGCGTACTGGTTCCCGATCCTGTATGCCGGCATCCTGTCCTGCGGCCTCGCCTACACACTGCAGGTGGTGGCACAGGCTGACGCCAATCCGACGGAAGCATCCCTGATCCTGTGTCTGGAATCGGTCTTCGCCGTTATTACCGGCGCAGTGATCCTTGGCGAGAGCATGCACATGAGAGGTTATCTGGGATGTGCGCTGATCCTTGGCGCAGTGATCCTTTCCCAGCTTCCTTCCAAGGAGGAACGGCTGGCATCCAAGAATTAAGGCATTCTCTGCTTGAAAAATACGCACGGAACGAATATAATAGTTCCGTGCTGTTTTTTTATTTACGAAACAAGGAGTAATGATAATGGAAAATTTCTTTAAACTGAAGGAACTTGGTACGGACACCCGGACAGAGCTTCGGGCGGGTCTCACCACATTCCTGGCAATGGCCTACATTCTGGCTGTTAACCCGAATATTCTTTCCGCGTCCGGCATGGACAGCGGTGCGATCTTCACGGCGACCGCCGTATCCGCCGCATTTGCCACGCTGATCATGGCACTCTACGCCAACTACCCCATCGTGCTGGCATCCGGCATGGGACTGAATGCGTACTTTGCTTACAGTGTCTGCGCCACTCTGGGAGCCCAGGGTGTGAACGATCCCTTCAAGGTCGCTCTGGCTGCAGTCCTGTGCGAAGGTATCGTATTCATCCTGCTGTCCTTCACCAACTTCCGTGAGAAGCTGGTCAATGACATCCCGACGAACCTGAAGTACGGTATCACCACCGGTATCGGCCTCTTCATCATGATCGTCGGTCTGGAAGGCGCCGGCATCGTGGTCATCGATGAATCCACCGTAGTGGCCATGGGTAATGTGGGCTCTCCACAGTTCATCCTGGCTATGGTGGGGCTGATCATCATTGCCGTGATGTATCACTATAACGTCGGCGGCGCCATCCTCTATGGTATCCTGATCACCTGGGGTCTGGGCATGATCGCACAGGTCACAGGCTGGTATGCAGTGGATCCGGAGAACGGAGTCTACTCCCTCTTCCCGGACTTCTCCCACGGCATCCATATCGAGAAGATGAACATGTTCGCCTTTGACTTCCACTGGATCAGTCATAACATCATGGACTTCATCGTCATCATCTTCTCCTTCCTCTTTGTGGATATCTTCGACACCGTCGGAACTCTGATCGGCGTCGCATCCAAGGGAAATCTGCTGGATGACGAGGGCAAGCTGCCCCGGGCCAAGCAGGCTCTGCTGGCAGACGCTCTGGGTACCGTAGCCGGAGCCTGCATGGGAACTTCTACTGTAACGTCCTATGTGGAATCCAGCGCAGGCGTATCCGCAGGCGGCCGGACTGGTCTCACTGCACTGACCTCCGCTGTGCTGTTCCTGCTGGCGCTGTTCCTGTCTCCGATCTTCCTGGCGATCCCGAGCTTCGCTACGACACCGGCACTGATCTGGGTCGGATTCCTGATGTTCAGCTCCGTTACCAAGATGGATTTCGAAGGGGATATCGCAGACGTGGTATCCGGATTCATGGCAGTGACCATCATGCCCTTCACCTATTCCATCGCAAACGGAATCATGTTCGGTATGCTGAGCTGGGTACTGCTGAAGGTCTTCACCGGCAAGATCAAAGACGTCTCTGCGATCATGTGGATCTGCTTCGTGCTCTTCGCATTCCGTATCGCAACACTGATCTAGTGAAGAGAAGTGTCCCCTGTTTTGTGGACAATTAAGAAATGGAGATTGCTGCAGTGGTGGCCAAATCGTGTTTTGGTGGTGGGTTTCCCACCACTGAATCGCGAAATGGTCACCACTGTTTTTGTTTTTTGCCCGATTCTTTGGGGGCAAAATAAAGAATCAGTGGTGGGAAAGCCACCACTGATTTCCAAAAAAGCCCCTACTGTTCTTTTGCTTCCATTGCGCTTGCGTTGTATTCTCCGCAGATCTTGTCTGCGGCCTGGATCTTCTTCGCCAGTTTGGAAGAATCATTCAGGAAACTGTATGTCGTAAGTCCTTTCAGATCGCCGCTCATGCGGAACGCCTTGGCGATCCGGGGGATCTCCGTCTTCCACTCCGGGATCGACTCCTCTCCCTGCGCGCCCCGAGTCAGATAGGCAAGCAGGTTATCACAGCGAAGCTTCTTATATATGAAGGAATGCTGGGCCGTCTTGTTTAGGCGCCTCGCCGCCGAGCATGCAGTCTGCATCTGCCGGGTGACCTCTGCGGCCTTCTCCTCCTCCGTCACGCTTCCCTGCTCCTTGGTGGCAAGGGATGCGGCGATCTGCAGGCTGCTGTTCATCTGCTGCAGGTCCGTGATGGTATTCTTCTCCACCGCCCGGTTCAGGTCCCGGTAGGCAAATATGGTCAGGGCACAGATCACGGCCAGCACCGCACAAAGCACCCACGGCATTTTCTTTTTCATAGATTGTTCCTCTCTTTCGTCGGTCCCATTATATCATGCACCCCTTCCTCTGGCAAGGAACCGGCATTGCGCTTGTTCCCCGCCGGAGATATAATATAACCAGATGGAGGTGAATAGAAATGAAACATATCCTTCGTAAACCTGCTCTCCTGCCCTTTATGGCAGCAGCCGCCATCGGCGGTCTGGCCATCTACGCCGTAGGAGAGACCCTGAATCTGCTCTTTGAAGATGTGGCAGAGCCCAAAGAAGAAAAAACTGCAGCTGCAGAAGAGACAGAACTGACACTGGAGACCGACTGATCACTATGGAAACCATCGAAAGCAAATTCTTTAAACACTACCGCCCGGACTTTGTGCGGCTGGAGGCCTTCGGCTTCCGCAAATCCGGGGAGGAATACTTATGGAGCAGCCCATTCCTGGACGGTGCCTTCCTGGCGGAGCTGACGATCCACGAGGACGGCAACGTATCCGGCAGAGTCCTGGATGCCGACACCGAAGAAGAGTACCTTCCCATCCGAAACCGGATGCAGTTCGGCGGATTCGTGGGGGCTGTCCGGGATGCCTACGATGATCTGCTGGCGGAAGTGGCCGATGGAGCCTTCCGGCCGGTGGACTTTGTGCTGGAGCAGAGCAACCGCATCGCGGGGCTGATCCGTGAGGTCTATGGCGATGCCCCGGAATTCCCTTGGGAGAAGTACCCGGGCAATGCCATCTTCCGGCACCAGCAGAATGAGAAATGGTACGCCGCGCTGCTCACCGTGGACAAAGGCAAACTGGAAGGGACCCGGGAATCTCTGGGCGAAGTAGAAGTACTCAACCTGAAAATGCCAACAGAGGAGATCCCAGAGTTGACAAAGCGGCCGGGCATCTATACAGCCTGGCACATGAATAAAAAACACTGGATCAGCGTGATTCTGGATGATACGCTGGAGGACCAGCCCGTGATGGAACTGGTGGCCAGAAGCCACAGCCTCACTGCCGGGGGCAAAGGGTCCGGAAAAAAGGTCCAGGGAGATTCCTGGATCATCCCCGCCAATCCCAAATACTACGATGTTGCCGCCGGCTTTGCCGGAGGACGGACCATCTGGTGGCATCAGCATACGGCGGTGAAGACCGGCGACACCGTCTTCATTTATTACGGCGTCCCCTACTCCGCTATCATGTTCCGATGCCGGGTCCTGGAGGCTGCCGTGCCCCTGGCCGGGACCGACCTGCGCCCTGACGAGATCAAGCCCAGTCACAAGCAGTTCATGCGCCTTGCCCTGATGGAGACCTACCCAAAAGACCGGTATCCCCTGTCCTTCATGAAGGCCCACGGAGGCTCCGCCATCCGCAGCGCACGGCGACTGCCGGCAGAACTGGAGAAGGCGATGGAGGGCAGTCCTCGCTGAGACTCGTCATTTCGTCAATAATAATTGGAATCTCACGAAATCAAATAATTAAAAGGCTGCGGTGCAATGGGCAAAGCTCATCACATCGCAGCCATTCTTATTACTGCTTACTTCTTAATTTTTACTGTTTTCACTGAAGACCATGCGCCATAGTAGGTCTTGCCGCTGACCTTTTTGAAGGCCCGGACTCTCACCTGATACTTTTTCCCTTTCTTCAGTTTCTTAATAGTCAGTTTGGTCTTTGTGACGGTTTTGGTCTTCCACTTGGAAGTCCCTTTGATACGATATGCAACCTGGTATTTCACTCCGCCCTTTGCGGCCTTAAACTTAACTGTCATCTTTTTCTTCGCTGGTTTCACCGAAGAGAGTTGCACTTTGGCCGGCACAATGTTGAATGAGATCGGTAATGGATCATGTCCGGCATATCGGCCAAGGAAGATGATCTGACCGCTGTGTTTTCCGATGTTCTTCCGGTTGGTCTTCCAGACGACTTTATAATCTGTACCCTCCATTAGAAGTTCTTCAACATATTCCGACAGTTCCCAGTCTTCAAATTCTGCCGTGACAGAGTAGCGCGGAATCTTTGTTTTCCCATTGTATGTAAAAGATTTCTGCCAGACATCCACATATACCCAGGCTTCACTGCGGTCGTAGTCAGAGGATTCAATATCAAATGTCACAATCTTGATTCCGGTGTATTCACCGATTCCTTCGATTAGGATCAATCCATCAGAAGAAATGTTTTCTCCGTAAAGGATTTCGAAATCTGTGTTTTCAATGAGTTCTTTCCCATCGTAAGTCACTGTTACCTTTGGACGGACCTGCTCTCCGGTGTAGAGATATATCTCTGTAGAATCCAGCTTTACCGCAGCGTCCTCGATGTCGATTCCTGAATCTTTCCGGTATGTGAATGTCACAGAGTTGTCTTCTCCGATTGCAAGATCTTTGCTATCCTCGATTGGAAAATAACCTTCAATGGCTACAGCCTTGAGTTTGATGGTCTCACCAGCAGGTGCCGTACCAGAAGTGCTCTCCCGCAGCTGATTCCCCTCTTCATCTTCATAATAGACGGTGTAGGTGCATGCTTCATTGGTGATCGTCACGGAGAATGTATCGGTACAACCGCTATACAATGCGATTGCCTCGTTTTCGCCCAGTTTCCGCTCCTGAATCCAGCAAGTCATCCCTTCTGTAATCTCTGCTGTTGTCCCATCCTGATAGGTCACCGACAAAACCATGCCTGACGGATCAAGTG
>CAMOGZ010000066.1 GCA_946614405.1 uncultured Eubacterium sp.
CGTACACGTGGAGAAGATCGAGCACGCCACCGATGGGATCAAGGACATGTTCAGTGTCATCTTCTTCCTTTCTGTAGGAATGCTGGTGGACCCGCAGGTGGTGGCGGAGCGCTGGACCACCATCGTACCCATTGCGATCCTGGCAGTGGCAGCCAAGCTGGTCTTTGCAACACTGGGAATGATCCTGTCCGGACAGACCTTCGGAACGGCCATCCGGAGCGGATTCTCCCTGGCGCCCATCGGAGAATTCTCCTTCATCATCGCATCCCTTGGTATTTCCATCGGCGTGATGGAGTCCTACCTGTATCCGGTGATCGTATCCGCCTCAGTACTGACGATCCTGGTGACGCCCACGCTGATCCGAAACTCCGGCAGCATCATCGATTTTCTGGGAGACCATCTCCCGGTTTCCTGGATCGAAAAGATGCGTCAGTATTCCTCAGAGCAGGATACCCAGGATGAGGAGGAAGCCAGAGACTGGGCCATCTATCTGAAAGAATATATCTCCAACATCCTGATCTATGGCGTGATCATGCTTGTGGCCGCGATCATCGGCGTACGACTTCTGGCGCCGGCACTGGATGGGATCATGGCACCGCTCTATGCGAAGATCGCCACCTCAGTGGTGATCCTCCTGGTGCTGGCCATCTTCCTGAGGCCGCTTCTGAATCTGCATAATACGACGTTCACCCATCTTTGGCTGGACCGCCGGGCAAACCGGCCGCCTCTGGTGGTATTCACCCTGAGCAAGGTCATCCTGGTTGGGCTGATCATATTCTATGTATTCCACAGGCTCTTCGACGCCCACGAGTTCATCCTGCTGTTCTTTGCCATCGTCAGCATCTATGTGGTGGGCAGGACGGATATCGTTTCCACGTCCTATCTGCAGCTGGAGACCCAGTTCCTGCGCAACCTGAACGAGCGCACCATCGCCAGAGAATCGAAGGACGGCGCCGTGAAGGAATGGCTGGATGAGGACATCAACATCATCTCCTTCTTTGCAGAAGAAGGGGCGAACTATCTGGATAAGCAGCTGATGGAGCTGAACTGGGGTAAGAACTATGATATCTACGTGGTGAAGCTGAGAAGAGGGGAGAAGTCGATCCTGCTCCCATCGGGCACAGAATCCCTCCATGCCGGAGACAAAATCTACGTGGTGGGCGAACTGGCCGCCATCCGGAACTTCTTCCGGATCATCGACATCGAGCCATATAAGAAGATCCGGACCCTCCGGGAGTTCATGGAGACGGGGTATCCGGACACAGAGAACGCCTTGTCCTGTCTGGCTGTGAAAGTGCAGGGGCAGGAACCCTATTCCGGAAAGCCTATCAAGGAATCCCGGTTCCTGGAACGGGGCAGATGTATGATCCTGGGACTGCAGAGAGAAGGATATTCTATCATGATGCCGGATGCCAATATGCTGATCCAAAAGGGCGACATCATCTGGATCATGGGATCCAACAATACCGTTGGACGAGTAGCCGCACTGAGTACGGCAGGACAGTAAGAAAAGCAAAAGAAAACGGGCTGCGCGGGCAGCCCGTTTTAATATGGTGACTATTTCTCTTCGTAATCGTTGGTGAGTTTGGCTTTGTCCAGGATGTAGAAGACCAGGCCCATAGCCATTCCCACGATGGTAGCGAGGCACATTCCCTTCAGCTGAACGTTACCGATCTGGATGAAGGCTCCTGACAGACCTGTGATGAAGACCACGGAGGTCATAGCCAGGTTACGGGGCTTGGCATAATCGACCTGTTCGTCTACCATCAGACGGATACCGGATGCTGCGATCATACCATAGAGCAGGAAGCTGACGCCGCCCATGACCGGAGCCGGGATGGTCTGGATCAGACCGGATGCCTTGCCGATGAAGGACAGGCAGATGGAGAAGACAGCTGCACCGCCGATGACCCATACACTGTATACCTTGGTGATGGCCATGACGCCGATGTTCTCACCATAAGTGGTTGTTGGAACGGATCCGCACAGACCGGACAGGGTGGTGGAGATACCGTCGGAGATCAGGGAACGATGGAGTCCGGGATCCTTCAGCAGGTCTCTGCCTACGATCTCGGAGGTCACGACCTGATGTCCGATGTGCTCGGAGATGACTACCAGAGATGCCGGAATGATGATCAGGATGGCATCCAGGCTGAACTTCGGGAAGAGGAAGTTCGGCAGAGCGAAGACGGATGCGCTGGTCACGGCAGTGAAGTCTACGATGCCCATGATCAGTGCTACTACATATCCTACGATGATAGAGATCAGGATCGCAATGGCTGCTGCGAAACCTCTCAGAAGCACCTGGCCAAATACAGCGCACAGCAGTGTGACGATGAATACGATGGCCAGCTTCGGGTCGATCTGGGTGTAGGTGTCGGTGAGGATGATCCCGCCGTTGGAAGCGGCACTTCCGGCAAGCTCCAGTCCGATGAGGGCAACTACCGGGCCCATGGCGGCAGGTGGAAGGACGATATCGATCCAGCTGACGCCTACGAACTTGATGATGATGGAAACGACGATGAAGATCAGTCCTGTGATGACGAAACCGCCCAGGGCGTATTCATAACCCAGCTGTGGGTTGTTGATGACCAGCAGGGCCGGTGAGATGAAGGCAAAACTGGAACCCAGGTAGGCCGGTGATTTTCCCTTCGTGACAAAAATAAAGATAAGTGTGCCAATGCCGTTCATCAGAAGAGCAATAGCAGGACTTATCCCAAGTAAATACGGTACCAATACGGAAGCACTGAACATTGCAAATGTGTGCTGAATACTAAGTGGGATCCCCATCCCAAGAGGTACTTTCTCTTCGACTTGAATGATTCTCTGTTGACTCATAATTCCTCCCTCGATCTTGATTGATGTTATACATTGCTAAATATTATACCCATGTGCCTGATGATTTTCAACAAAAAATGAAAAAAACTCTTTTGGTTTACAATAAAATGTGTTATGATTATTCATGTACAATGAAGTTAAAAGGAGAGTACAATGGATAAGAGAAAACTATTGATCTGCGTATTGATCCTTTGTATCAGCATCGTAATGGTTCCATGCACTGCAAATGCGGCAACCACCAAGACTGCGGCAACCACCAAGACTTCCACCACCAAGGCCAAGAAGTTCGTGGACCTGGTTCCGAAGGTCAGTGTCAGCGTGGTGGATGACGCCAATGTGGTCACATGGAAAGCGGTGAAAGGGGCAGTTGGCTACCGTGTTTACCGCAAGGAATCCAAGGATGCCAAGTACAAGAGGATCAAGACAATTAAGAAAGCAACGACGTTAAAGTATAAGGATGTGAAAGCTCCCTCCGGAGCCAAGTGTTATTATAAGGTCAGAGCCTATCAGGGCCTGATCTTCAAGACACTGAGCAAGCCCTCCAAGACGAAGATCGTCAAGGCGCCTCTGCGCGTCTATGTAGCCTGCGGACATGGAACAGACAGTCTGGGTCACTGGGATACCGGAACCACATATAAGGGTATGACAGAGGCCGGACTGATGCTGCCTATCACAAAGGCTGCAGTGAAGTACCTTCGGGATGCGGGGATCTGGGTCTACACCGATGCGGATACCGGAAATGACATGAACATGCTTGCCTGTGTGGCCTTTGCCAACAAGAAGGATATCAGCTGTTATGTCAGTGTCCACTGTGACTGGTACAAGGCCGTCAGCGGGACCTATCCGCTCTATGTTTCCGGAGAAGGGCAGAAGCTTGCCCAGGCCATGAACGACCGGGTACTTTCTTCTTTGAAGATGCCCACCCGTGGTCTGAAGAAACGGTATGATCTCTTCGAGCTGAATATGACTGATGCGCCGGCCTGCATTTTCGAGACCGGAAGCATCCGGTACGATAATAAGATCTTCCGTAACAAGTATAATAAATACGGATATGCTCTGGCTCAGGGGATCAAGGATTACCTCGGCGTGGAGTAACGGATCGAAGCGTTGAAAGTTAAAGAAAGAAGGACCTGATGTCCAGGAGGCATCGGGTCCTTCTTTCTTATTGTTCAATCATTTCCTTATTCTGAAAACAGCGGGGTGGAGAGGTACCGGTCTCCGGTGTCCGGAAGGAGAACAACGATGTTCTTTCCTTCTGCCTCAGGCCGTTTCGCTACTTCCAGTGCTGCCCATGCAGCGGCGCCGGCGGAGATGCCCACCAGAACTCCTTCTGAACGGCCGATGAGCTTGCCTGTAGCAAAGGCGTCATCTGCTTCCACTGCAATGACCTCATCATATACATCGGTATCCAGTGTGTCCGGAACGAATCCGGCGCCGATCCCCTGGATCTTATGGCTTCCGGCACGATTCTGGGACAGCACCGGAGAGTCCGACGGTTCCACAGCGATGATCTTCGCATCCGGATTATTCTCTTTCAGATATTTGCCCACGCCGGTCAGGGTACCGCCGGTGCCGACACCAGCGATGAAATAGTCCACCTTGCCATCGGTATCCTCCCAGATCTCAGGACCGGTGGTCTCGTAGTGAGCCTTGGGGTTGGCCGGATTGACGAACTGTCCGGGGATGAAACTTCCCGGCGTCTCTGCAGCCAGCTCCTCTGCCTTGGCGATGGCGCCTTTCATTCCCTTCGAACCTTCTGTGAGGACCAGTTCCGCACCGTAGGCCTTCATCAGCTGACGGCGTTCGATGGACATGGTCTCCGGCATCACGATGATGATCCGGTATCCTCTGGCGCTGGCCACGGAAGCAAGACCGATCCCGGTGTTTCCGGATGTGGGCTCGATGATGACCGAGTCCGGGGTGAGGGCGCCGGAGGCTTCTGCATCGTCGATCATCGCTTTGGCGATACGATCCTTTACTGAGCCTGCGGGATTAAAATACTCCAGCTTTGCCAGGACTTTCGCATTGAGTCCCTGTTCCTTTTCAATATTGGTGAGCTCCAGAAGAGGAGTGCGTCCGATCAATTGATCTGCGGATGTATAAATGTTTGCCATTATTATTTCCTACCTTTCCTGTATGTTAATTAGGTTATACCATATCGACGCATCGCTGTCAACTGTTTTTTACGATTCGATCAGAAATATCCGGCAGTCCGGAATCTTCCTTTTCAATCAGCCCTGTTTGTGGTATGGTAAAGTAGTATCAGTGTGAAAGGAAATCGATTATGAAAGCGTTGATCGCCATGAGCGGCGGAGTGGATTCCAGTGTCGCCGCATTTATAATGAAAGAACGGGGATATGAGTGCATCGGGGCCACCATGCGGCTCTTCGACAATGAAGCCTGCGGCATGGAAGAGGAGAGCACCTGCTGCTCTCTGGATGATGTGGATGACGCCAGATACGTCTGCAACCGCATCGGGATCCGGCACTATACCTTCAACTATCAGGAGGACTTCCGTAAATATGTCATCGACCGGTTCATCCATTCTTATGAGACCGGGGGGACACCCAATCCCTGCATCGACTGTAACCGGTACCTGAAATTCAGGGCTTTGTACCATCGTGCAAAGATCCTGGACTGTGACTGCATCGTGACGGGGCATTATGCCCGGATCGAGAAGGCGGGAGACCGGTGGCTTCTGAGAAAGTCCGTGGACGAGAGAAAGGACCAGAGCTACGTCCTGTATTCCCTGGATCAGGATCAGCTGGCTCACACCGTCTTCCCTCTGGGAGAGCTGGATAAGAGCAAGACCCGGGAGATCGCGGAGGAGCATCAGTTCATCAATGCCAGGAAGAAAGACAGCCAGGATATCTGCTTCGTGCCGGACGGAGACTATGCCGCCGCCATCCGCCGCTTCACCGGGAAAGACTACCCCTGCGGGGACTTCGTGGATGCGGAGGGGAACGTGCTGGGCCAGCACAAAGGCATCATCCGTTACACCATCGGACAGCGGAAGGGCCTGGGGCTGGCGCTGCCTGCGCCCATGTACGTTATGGAAAAGGACGTGGAAGCAAACCGGGTGATCCTGGGCAGCAATGAAGACCTCTTCTCACGGGAGCTGGATGCAGAAGATGTGAACTGGATCGCTTATGAGACCCCGCCTGCCGAGCTTCGGGTCAAGGCCCGCATCCGGTACAATTCGAAGGAGCAGTGGGCTACGGTCACCCCCACCGGAGAGGGGCGGATCCACGTCACCTTCGATGAGCCCCAGCGTGCCATCACGCCGGGCCAGGCCGTGGTCCTCTACGATGGCGACATCGTTGTGGGAGGCGGAACGATATTATGAAGAAACTGACCATCGGCATTCTGGCCCATGTGGACTCCGGCAAGACCACATTGTCAGAAGCCATGCTGTATACGGCCGGAGAGATCCGGCGCCTGGGCCGGGTGGACCACGGGGATTCCTTCCTCGACGGAAATCCACTGGAGCGGAACCGGGGCATCACCATCTTCTCCAAGCAGGCGATGCTGGAGTGGGAAGATACCGCAGTGACTCTGCTGGACACACCGGGGCATGTGGACTTCTCGGCGGAGATGGAGAGGACTCTGTCGGTGCTGGACTGCGCCATCCTGGTGATCAGTGCCTCCGACGGGGTACAAAGCCATACGGAGACCCTCTGGAAACTGCTGGAAAGATACGACATCCCCACGTTTGTCTTTGTGAATAAGATGGACCTGGCGATCCGGAAGAAGGAAGAGATCGCAGAACACCTCCGGGAGAAGCTGGCTCCGGGATGTGTAGACTTCAGCCTGAAGGGAGAGGCCCTGGAGGACGGGCTGTCCCTTGCCAGTGAGAGCCTGACGGAGGCTCTGCTGGAGACCGGAACACTGACGGAGGATGCGGTCAGAAGGGCCATCCTGTCCAGGGAAGTATTTCCCTGCTATTTCGGAAGCGCCCTGAAAAATGAAGGAGTAGAAGAATTCCTGAACGGACTCGCAGGTTTTACGACGGAGGCAGAGTACGGGACGGAATTTGCCGCCCGGGTGTTTAAGATCGCCCGGGATGATAACGGGGAACGGCTGACCTTCCTGAAGGTCACCGGTGGAAGTCTCCGTGTCAAAGAGACCATCGGAGAAGAGAAAGTAGACCAGATCCGGATCTATTCCGGAGCACGGTACCAGAACAGAGATGAGGCGGAAGCCGGAACGGTCTGCGCTGTCACGGGACTTGCCGGCACCATGCCGGGCCAGGGACTGGGAGCAGAATCCGGCGGCCGGGAGGAGATCCTGGAGCCCTTCCTGACCTATGGGGTCGTCCTGCCGGAGGGTGTGGATGAGCATCGGGCCTTTAAGGATTTCCGGGAGCTTTCGGAAGAAGATCCCAAGCTCCACGTAAAATGGGAGCCGGCGGCATCCCAGATCACCATCCAGATGATGGGACAGGTGCAGCTGGAGATCCTCACCAGCATGGTGGAAGAACGGTTCGGCTATCACGTGACCTTCGATGAAGGACGGATCGTATATAAGGAGACCATGGCAGAAGGAGCAGACCCTGTGGAAGGGGTGGGGCATTTTGAACCCCTGCGTCACTATGCAGAGGTCCATCTGATCCTGGAGCCCTCTGACCGGGGATCTGGCATGACATTCACCACCACCTGTGATGAAGATGAGCTGGACCGCAACTGGCAGAGACTGATCCTGACCCATCTGATGGAAAAG
>CAMOGZ010000067.1 GCA_946614405.1 uncultured Eubacterium sp.
AACTCGCTTCTTCGAAGCTCAGACAGTATCATGTGTTACCTGAACTCATTCTTCGTTCATCACGTGTTTCTTTGCTGCGCCTGCGGAATCGTTCGGGTGCGGACTGCCTTCACGGCAAACAGAGACTGCTGCAAAGAGAGCAGCGCCTTCCGCATATCGGGCAACACGGTTATGCCGAATCCGCAGGAGCAGGGGCAGGAAGACGCGAGGCGAAGAAATAGAATAGCAAAGTCCCGGGAACTGTTTGAGCAGCAATGCTGCGAGTTTTCCCGGGACTCTATTCTATCTGAGCCGAGTGTACTGACATGCCTGCGACGAGGACCTGGCAGAACCGTGTGCCCGGCATGCAGAAGGAGCTGCCTCTCTTTCAGACAGCTCCATTTTTATCATTATCTGTTCGGTTTTGTGATCACGCTTTGCCTGCGCAGCCCAGTACGTCGACCAGCTTGTGGCGTACGGTCTCCTTGATGTTGGCGCGAGCCGGCTTCAGATACTGTCTCGGGTCGAAATGATCCGGATGCTCTGCCATGTACTTACGGATGGTTCCGGTCATGGTCAGACGCAGGTCGGAGTCGATGTTGATCTTGCAGACAGCAGAACGTGCAGCTTCTCTCAGCTGATCTTCCGGAACGCCGATGGCTCCCGGCATGTTTCCGCCGTAAGTATTGATCATCTGAACGTATTCCTGCGGAACAGAGGAAGCTCCATGGAGTACGATGGGGAATCCCGGCAGTCTCTTCTCGCACTCATGGAGTACGTCGAAGCGCAGCTGTGGCTTGGTGCCCGGCTTGAACTTGTAAGCGCCGTGGCTGGTTCCGATGGCGATGGCCAGGGAGTCGCATCCGGTTCTGGTTACGAATTCTTCGACCTCTTCCGGATGGGTGTAGGAGGAATCTTCCTCAGATACGTTTACATCATCCTCGATGCCTGCCAGAGTTCCCAGCTCAGCCTCTACGACGACGCCGTATTTATGTGCATATTCTACGACCTGACGGGTGATCTCGATGTTCTCTTCAAAAGGCTTGGAGGAAGCGTCGATCATAACGGAGGTGAATCCGCCGTCGATGCAGTTCTTGCAAGTCTCGAAATCCGGGCCGTGGTCCAGATGCAGAGCGATTGGAATGTCCGGGCACTCCTGAACAGCAGCCTCGACCAGCTTCACCAGATAGGTGTGGTTGGCGTAAGCGCGTGCGCCCTTGGATACCTGCAGGATCACCGGTGCATGCTCTTCCTGGCAAGCCTCTGTGATACCCTGAACGATCTCCATGTTGTTTACATTGAATGCGCCGATGGCATATCCGCCGTTGTACGCTTTCTTGAACATTTCAGTAGTGGTAACTAATGCCATAAGTTATACCTTCCTTTCTATCTATAAATAGATGCAGCGATCCGCTGCACCATTCATTTCTGAACTCATTATACACGATTCCTCGTGGTGACGCAAGCAGGGCCGGCGATTCTGCCGGCCCCTTCTGTAATGCTCTTATTTGATTCCTGCGATGTCCTTTGCCAGCTGTTTCTTTCCTTCGATGTTACCCTGACGGGAAATCATGATGCGCTGAGCCTGCGGGGATCCGGCACCGTGCATGGACTCGGTGCGGTAACCGACAGCAGCGGTTCCCAGGCACAGGTTCTCCAGCAGACGCAGGACCTTCATGCGGTCCATAACAGGAACATTGTCAGCTCCTACGAAGTACTTCTTGCAGATGTCGCCGATGGTCTCGCCGTTCTTTCCTACGACCATATCAGATTCGAAGTCGGACTTGGCCGGCATGGTGACCATCAGGCCGCCTGCGATGTCCTCTGCCAGACGTACGATCTCATACGGGAAACGGGTGATGTTCTGCTTGCAGACGTTAGCCAGCAGCAGGTCGATCTGGTAGTTTCCGGCCTTGGTGGGAGCACCCTCTGCGGAGCATGCGATACCGCAGGAGTACAGAGTCTCATTCAGATGTGTCATCTCGATGAGTTTATCCTTAATGTGGGAAGCCTTCTGAGCTCCATTGTATTCTGCAGCCAGAGCAGCAGCACCGATCACTACGTCGCCGACGCCGACCTTGCAGCCGCCGTAGCTCTGTCTGTGGTATCCTGCAAAACGCTCTACCATCATGCCTGCGAAGTCATACTCGCCTGCCATGAAGATGTACTCATTCGGAATGAATACGTTGTCAAATACGACCAGAGCTTCCTGTCCGCCGAACTTGCTGTTTCCGACATCCAGGTCGTTACCCTCTTCCAGTTTGCGGGTGTCGCAGGACTGTCTTCCGTAGATCATGAACAGACCTTCTGCGTCGGAGGGGCATGCGAAGGATACGGCATAATCCTTGTCGTCCTCTCTCATTGCGATAGTCGGCATGATGATGTGCCAGTGGGAGTTGATGGATCCGGTCTGGTGAGCCTTGGAACCTCTGACGACGATACCGTCTTCTCTTCTCTCCACGATGTGTACGAACATATCCGGGTCAGCCTGAGCGTGGGGTGCTTTGCCGCGGTCACCCTTCGGGTCAGTCATGGCGCCGTCTACCACCAGGTCCTCTTTCTGAACCATGGTCAGGAACTTCTTGAAGTTCTCATGGTACTGTGTGCCATACTTCTCGTCGATTTCGAAAGTTGTGGAATAAACTGCATTGAATGCGTCCATTCCAACGCATCTCTGGAAGCAGCTTCCGGTTTTCTGTCCCAGCAGTCTCTGCATCTTGACCTTATTCATCAGGTCCTGAGTGCTCTGGTGCAGATGGGTGAAACGGTTAACCTTCTCACCGGTCAGGTTGGAAGTCGCTGTCATCAGATCCTCATACATCGGGTCGTTTGCCAGATCATAAGTCACTGCAACGCTGTTAATGGAAGGACGGATGATGGGATGATCCACCCAGTTCTCTACCTTCTCACCAAACATGTAAACTCTAGTGTTCAGTTTGCGCAGACTCTCGATGTACTGCGCGCCAGTCATAAGTGCCATAGTTATCTCCTCTTGTTCTTATGCAATAACAGTTTATTTCCAGTTGTCAACTAACTTATCCGTGTAATTATAACATAAAGGGGCATCTATTGTCCATTACTCTTAGGAATGGCCATGTCTAACAAACAGTGCTGCCGCATAAAGCAGCAGCACTGAAAAATATCGCCTATTATGAGATTAATATACTCCGTACGGATAAACTTTATCCGGTACGCTTCTGTCGATTCTGTCGGAAGGAACGAACGCAACCGCACGAACGATGGTTCCGTCTCCCATGTACCAACGAAGTGGGAATGCGCAGAACAGGAATCTCTGGTTCTTAACCTTATCCAGGTCTCCGCCCAGGTTCTCGATACCCATTACATTATGAGCCAGCAGAATGTCGTGGCAAGGCTCCCACTCTGGGAAATCTTCCTCAACCGGATGTCCTACCATCTCTTCGTACTCTTCTACGATTCTTGGAACGTACGGTCCCGGACCGTGCTTTCCGCCATAGGTGTACAGGAAGTGGTCGATGGCCTGCATATCGAATCCAACACCCTTTACATGGTGCTCTACGAACCACTTAGCTCCCTCGATGGACAGTCCCGGGCTGTATCCGAAGTAATCCTCGTTCTCGCCCCAACGTCTGTGAGTACCGGTGTTCAGCAGAACCCAGTCACCTTCCTTGATTCCGCCGGGAACCTTCTTAGCAGCTTCCTCGATCTCCTCAACGGTGATCAGCTCCCATTTTCCCTTGGGGATGTCCAGGCAGACAGCCTCGCCAAAGTAGTTCTCGATCGGCAGCTCGTGAGTGAACGGGCTCTCCGGAATTACGTGTGACGGGGAGTCAGCATGAGTGGAGTTATGCATATGGAAAGAGTTGAAGGTCTGGAGCAGTCTGTAATGCATCGGCATATGCTGCACTCTGTCGATGTGGAAGTCACCATTGGACGGCCACAGCGGATTGCCTCTTCCAAACGGGTTGGACAGGTCCAGAAGCTCAAACTCTCCATCCTTGAACATATCGAAGATGCTAGCGTCATAAGGCTTCTTCCAGTCATAAGTATGCGCGTAGTTCTCTTCGCGGGTATGTCTTTCATAGATTTCTGACATAATTTTGCCTCCTTTATACGTTAGATAACCCTTAAATAGTTTTGTACCTATATTCATTGCAAGCACTGTGCCAATGTTCACACAATTACAGGATTCGCTGTTTTTCAACGTTTATCCCCCTTGGACAAAGCCAAGGCCGGCGGGGATTCCGTTGCATTGCACGATTTCCATTGCACAGGTGCAACAATAATCGTTATTTTCTCAGACCCAGGATCTGTCTGGCATCGTCCGGTGTTGCGACTTCCTTACCGATTTCCTTGGCAAGGCGGGCAACTCTTGCGACGAACTGCTCATTGGATTCTGCCAGCTGTCCGGCGTTGTAGTAAACATTGTCTTCCAGACCGACACGAACGTTTCCGCCCATGGCCAGTGCCGCCATCAGGATCTCGTTGGCGCCTCTGCCGATGCCGAATGTGCTCCATGTGCAGTCTTCCGGCAGATGGTTGACGACATAAACCAGGTTCTCTGTGGTGGCTTCCATTCCGCCCGGCGCGCCGAGGCAGATCTGGAAGTGAGCCGGTGCCTGCAGGATGCCCTTCTTCAGATAGTATTTGGCAGTATTCAACATTCCGATATCGAATACTTCGATCTCCGGCTTTACGTTTGCTTCGATCATTTCTTTACCGCAGAGCTCCAGGAATTCCGGCTCGTTCATGAATACCACGCTGTTCAGCCAGTTCATGGTACCGGAATCGAAGGAAGCCATCTCCGGTTTCAGGACTTTGAAGGGCTTGATGCGCTCTTCCCAGGAAAATCCCTGTCCGCCGGAAGAAGTCAGGTTGATCACCACCGGGCATCCGGTCTCACGGATCAGGGTAACGGCTTCTTCAAACTTGTCGAAACGCATGCTTGCCTGATCGTCATCATCACGAACGTGGATGTGCACCACAGCAGCGCCGGCTTCATAGCAGGCGATGGCGGATTCGCAGATCTCCTTCGGCTGCGTCGGCAGGTTCGGGTTGTTGCCCTTGGTGGTCACGGCACCGGTGAGTGCTGCTGAAATGATTACTTTTTTCTTGTCATTCAGTCTTCTTGTCTCCAGCATGTTTTACTCCTTTACATCATCATCACTTAATTAATGTTTAATGTCACCTTAAGGGGTGGCAGACCTGTATCACGTTTTCCGGTTCCGAAGCCCTGACCGATGCACTCGCCTGCGGCCGGGTCATCCGAGAAGTCGTCCACGATCCCGGCCATGATGGATGCGCCGGTGGGAGTCAGTACTTCCTGGGGAATATCGGAACGGTAGCTGGGAAGCCCTGTATCTTCAATGATCTGTCTGACGGCAGGCGCAGGTACCGGGAGAATTCCGCAGGCACATTTGATGTGTCCGTATCCCGTGGGTACTCGTCTGGAGACGACTCTGTCCGGTGAGAAATAGGACAGGCATACAGCTGCGCCGACGATATCCACGACAGAGTCTACTGCTCCTGCTTCATGGAATTTCACCTCGTCCACAGGCACGCCGTGAACCACAGACTCCGCATTCGCCTTGATGTCAAAGATCCTGTCTGCAAGATCCTTCTCCTGATCGCTCAGTGTGCTCTCAGCGATCATCTCTCGGATCTGCCGATAGTTGCGGTAATTACCGGAATAAGGGTTGGGAGACTGGTCCTCGGGAAGATCCAGAATCACATCCACGTCGGATGCGTTCACCCCTCCGATGGACTTTGTGCCAAAGGAAAGAGCATACCCCGGAAGGTCCAGCCGTGACAGACGCTCTGTCAGATACTCAGAGGGAACGCCAAGGTCGACCATGGCGCCAAGAAACATGTCGCCACTCACGCCGGATTCACAGTCAATATACAAAGTCTTACACATGGTTACCCTCCTTTTTATACTTCCAATTCAATAAGTACGCAAACATTGTGCCAATATTTTATGTTGGTTTTTCAACAATTATGACAGAATGAAAGTTGCAGGGGAGAGTATCTGTTGCAGAGCGGCAACAAATAGAGTATAATAGGTAAGACGAGATGGAGGAACTATGAAACAAGCAGTGCCAATCAAGAAAGTACAGGATATGATCTCAGAGGCCCTTGCAACTGATGTGTGCAAGGACCCGGTTAAGGCAGAAGAACTCCTGAAGAGAATCAATGAGGAGCTCCAGTTTTTCCTGCAGACAGGGATTGACTACAAGATCGTGGTGGATTCGCTGGACGACAGCATCTATATCACGGATGCGGAGGGTCGGGTCATGTACGTGAACCCCGCCCACAAGAAGAACACCGGCATCGAACCGGAGGAGGTCATCGGACGCCTGACCACAGACATCATCAAGCAGGGAGACCTGTTTACCGGTGGCGCCACCATGGATGTGATCAAGGAGAAGAAGAAGGTCTTCCGCCTTGCCACAGTCACCCGGAAGAAGCCGCCTCAGGTAGGCTATGCCGTGGGCGTCCCCATTTTCAATGATGACGGCGAACTGCAGCAGGTGGTGGTCAGCAGCCGTCCGCTGTTGTCACTGCAGTCACTGCAGGAGGACTACGACCGATTCCTGGAGGAGGTCCAGGGATACAGCAAGGACAAGGAACACGTCCGGATCCTGAAGGATTCCGATATTTCCGAACGCCTGGTGGGCGCAACCGGATCCCTTCGCAAGGTCTGGAAGACCATCGAGATGGCCGCTCCCACCGATGCAACGGTCCTCATCACCGGAGAGTCCGGTGTCGGTAAGGAGATCGTGGCCGATGAGATCTACCGCCTCTCCACCAGAAATAAGAGTACATTCGTCAAGGTTAATTGCTCCGCGATCCCGGCCAATCTTCTGGAATCCGAGCTCTTCGGATATGAGAGGGGCGCCTTCTCCGGAGCCAACGCCAGCGGCAAGACCGGACTGTTCGAGACAGCCAACGGCGGAACGATCCTGCTGGATGAGATCGGCGATATGTCCATGGACCTTCAGGTCAAACTGCTGCGTGCCATCCAGGACAAGAAGATCACCCGCGTCGGCGGGACCCAGCCCATCGATCTGGACATCCGCTTCATCGCCGCCACCAACAGCGATCTGAAGCAGAAGGTCGCCGAGGGCACCTTCCGTCAGGACCTCTTCTATCGCCTGAATGTCATTCCGATCTCCATTCCGCCACTTCGCGAGCGGATCAGTGATATGGAAGACCTGTGCCACCACTTCGTGGCCATCTTCAACGAGAAACATCAGCGCGCTCTTCACCTCTCCGAACAAAATATGTCCATCTTCCGTTCTTACAACTGGCCCGGCAATGTCCGCGAGCTGGAGAACGTGATCGAATACCTGGCCATCTGCTCACCGGGAAGCGAAGGTGTAAACGACGACATGATCCGCGGTATTCTGGATATCAATCAGGGAGATATCCTCCCCACCGGTGCAGGCTCACTGGCCGAATCCGTAGAGAATTACGAGAAGAACCTCATCGAATCTGTCCTTCGGGAGTCCACCAGTCTCCGGGATGCCGGAGCCAAGCTGGGGGTCAACGCCTCCACCATCTCCCG
>CAMOGZ010000068.1 GCA_946614405.1 uncultured Eubacterium sp.
GTCGGCTCGTTGATGATTCTCTTGACGTCCAGTCCGGCGATCTTTCCGGCATCCTTGGTTGCCTGCTTCTGAGCATCGGAGAAGTAAGCCGGAACAGTGATGACTGCTTCTGTTACCTTCTCGCCCAGGTAGCTCTCAGCGTCTGCCTTCAGTTTTGCCAGGATCATTGCGGAAATGTCCTGCGGTGTATAAGCTTTACCGTCGATGGATACGCTGTAATCCTCACCCATATGTCTCTTGATGGATGCGATGGTTCTGTCCGGATTGGTGACGGCCTGTCTCTTGGCGGTCTCACCGACCAGTCTCTCGCCGCTCTTGGCGAATCCTACGACGGACGGAGTGGTTCTGTTTCCTTCTGCATTTGCAATAACGACCGGGTCGCCTGCTTCCAGCACTGCGACGCAGCTATTGGTTGTTCCTAAATCGATTCCGATTACTTTTGCCATAATGTTACCTCCTAGTTATTTACCTTGACCATAGACGGTCTGATTACTTTGCTATTTAACGTATACCCCTTCTGCATGACGCCGGATACCTTGCCACTCTCAAATTCCGGGTTATCCTCTGTCATTACGGCATTGTGGAAGTTGGGATCAAAATCCTCTCCCAGCGCCTTTATTTCTTCCAGTCCGGCCTTCTCAAGTACTCCGACCAGCTGTTTAAAGATCAGTTCCATTCCCTCGGCATAGCCTGCATCGGCACATTCGCCGGCAAGTCCACGCTCGAAGTTGTCCAGGACATCCAGAAGCTGTACCACAAGCTTCTCATTCGCATAGGAATAGATGTCACTCTTCTCTTTCTCGACTCTCTTCTTATAGTTCTGGAAGTCCGCCATCAGCCGCATGTAGCGTGCGCTCTCCTCTTCAGCGGGAGCAGTCTTGCTTTCCTCTTCAGGAGCCTCATCCTCTTCCGGTTCCGGCTCTGCCTGGGCGCTCTCCACTTCTTCTTCCATGTCGATGGTTTCCTTCAGTTCTTCTTCCTGAAGATTCTTTTCTTCAATCGCCATTTTCTTTTTCCTCACCGTCCTCTAAACGAAATGTATTATTAAGATTATCCGTCAGGTACTCCACGATGGATGTGATCTCGCCGTACCGCATTCGGGTCGGCCCAATGACCCCTAGCTTGCCCACCAGCTGTCCGTTGACATGGTAGGTCGCTGTGATCAGTGAGCAGTCACTCATGTTCACGTCCGGGTTCTCCGTACCAATGGTCACGATGACGCCATCGTCCCGATCCATCAAAGTCTTAACGAATTGATCCTTCTTATCGAACAAAGAAATGAAGTTCTTCGCCCGGCTAAGGTCACTGAATTCCGGAATGTCGAAGATGTTCGACAGCCCGTCCATATATAGATTGACATTCAGCATGTCTGACAATGTCCGCATGAAGTTCGGCATGATGCTGCCTGCCAGGCGGTTCATGGCCTCCAGGTCGGACCGCAGATCCTCTATGATATTACTGGTCAGCACCTCTGTAATGGTACGTCCCTTATAATTATATGTAATATTCTTGGCCAGGATCTGAAGCGCTTCCTCTGTGTAGGGGAACTTCAGCTTCAGTGTCGTATTGGATACCTTGCCGCTCTCGGCCACGATCATCAGCACCACTGTGCGTTCATCCACCGGCAGAAGGTTCACGAACTGCAGCCGGTCCTCCGTCTTGGTGGGTGACACCACGAAGGATGCGAGATTGGTGATCTCAGACAGCAGCTCCGCCGCCCTCTGGATGGTGCGGTCGAACTCATCGATATCCGCCCGCAGCGTCTCGTTGATGATCTGCTTGGCCTCAGGGGAAACCTCCGGCTTCTTCATCAGATCATTGACATACAGCCGGTATGCCTTGTCCGAGGGGACTCTCCCGGCAGAAGTGTGCGGGTGGGTCAGATAACCCATTTCCTCCAGGTCGCTCATTTCATTCCGAATGGTCGCCGGACTCACCGCCATGTCGAATCTCTTGGAAAGCGTTCTCGAACCAACAGGCTCGGCCGTTCTGACATAGTCACTGATGATGGCCTGTAATATTTTCAATTTACGTTCTGTTAATTCCATGTCCATCTCTCCTTGTTAGCACTCAACCTATCCGAGTGCTAATCACTACATATAATGTACTACTGACCCACCAGAATGTCAACCGTATTTCTTAATTTTTTCCCGCAAAAACACGAATCTTCAGTTGCTCTTCACATTGTTCACAAGTATACTATAAGTATTGGGAGGAGTAACATGAAACGGATATTGATCATCATCCTCCTGGTCGCGATTTCTTTGTTTCTTCTGCTGCTTCAGCTGCTGTCCTATACACCGCAGACGCACCCGGAAGAAGAGGCGAAGGAAGCTGTCGCCTCCGGGTTTGACTTTATCATTGACAAGGACTATACAGCAGCAGGCATCTACATAGAGGATATGGCCAAGGCCGCAGACACCCTTCAGAAATCCGCAGAGCTCACTGACGTGCAGACTGATGCACTGCTGGATGCTCTCTTTGGGAATTTCAACTATACCATCGTTTCCGCTGAGGCGACGGATGATCCCAGACGCGCAGTGGTACGGGTCAACGTGGTCAACGGCGATATGAAGTCGGCGGTGGACTCCTGGAAGAAAGACCTGGAGAAGATCGCCCTGAAGAACATGAAGAAGAGCGAGGCGGAGGTCTCCGCCCTGATGATCGACGATCTCATCAAGGAGATCAAGGAAGCCCCCCTGAGAGAAGAAGAAGTCATCGACATTTCCGTCATCAAGACGGACGACGACACCTGGAAACTGAATATGACTCCGGAGCAGTTCAGCATTCTGCTGGGTGGGCTGGATCAGGCATTATAAGGACCGGACCCCCGGTCCTTTTCCATCGAAAGACGAGGAGCAGCCATGGCAAAACAGAAAGAATACTTCACCACAGGCGAGTTCGCCCGCCTGTTTAACATCAACAAACAGACTTTGTTCTATTATGACAAGATCGGGATCTTCTCCCCCGCCTTCACCGCGGACAACGGCTACCGATACTACTCCTTCAACCAGATCGAGACCTTCCAGGTGCTGATGATGCTCCGGGAGCTTCAGGTCCCCGTGAAGGACATTCAGGCCCACCTGGCCCGCAGAAGCCCCCAGGCGCTGATCCGCCTGCTGGACGAGCGCCGCGCGGAGGTGGAGCAGAAGCTGAAGCATCTGCAGTCTGTCCGCAGGTACATCGACGAGAAGATCCGCATCACCCGGGAGGGCCTCAGCGCCAGGCCCGGGGAGATCATCACGGAAGACCGGCCGGAGGAATACCGGATCACCACGGATTACACCGGCACCGACGAAGAGCCGGACGTTCTCGCCGCCGTCACCGACCACTTCCGCTACTGCCAGAGCCAGGGGCTTACCATCATCAACACCATCGGCGCCATGATCCCCATCGACGGGATCAGCGACAAGGGCTATCACTACTCCCGCTTTTACACCGTGGTCTCCCCCCAAGAGGCCCAGGAGGCCGGGCTCTCTGCTATGCCGGAATCCGCCGGACGCTATGTTGCCCTCTACGATGATCACGGCTATGACAACGTTCTCGCCATGTGCCACAGACTTCTGGACTATGCAAAAGAGAACCACCTGAAACTGGATGGTTCTCTTTATGAGGATGTTATTTTGGACGACTTATCCGTCAATGGGTATCATAATTATCGGATCAAACTTTCCGCCCGTATATGTCCCTGAACTCGGAAAGGTCGATGGTCTCGCCTTTGCTGCGCCGGGCCAGGGCGTCCATGATCCTGGCGAAGCTGTCTTTGTTGATGGGGTGCATCCACACCACCACGGCAACTCCGATCATGCAGATCCCCGGGATCAGGGAGAAGCTGTTGCTGATCCAGGTCAGCGCCAGGGGCCCCTGCTCCGTGACGGACTCATTGAACTGAGCCATCTGCAGGATGATCCCCAGAAGCTGGGATCCCACCGCTGTAGCCAGGGACTCCGACAAAGCCTGCAGCGAGATGACCTGGCCGGAGTGTTTCTCTCCGGAATAGAGCTCCTCCGCCTCGCAGACATCATAGATCATGGAAGGCATGAGCTGCCAGTAGCAGGTGTTGCCCACCGTATAGATCAGGCAGATCACAGCACTGCCCAGGAATGTATTCCAGGCCAGAAATCTCGCTCCCACCAGCAGAATCCCCGTCAGTCCGACCCCTGCGGCCAGGACTGTTTTTTTATCGGTTTGGCCGCAGATGGCCGTCACCAGGGGAGCCAGGGCGATGCCCACCACGGTGATGATCAGCATCAGCAGAGAGATCTGCCCCGCGGAAAGCCCCTGATTATAGGTAAAGTAGTAGATACGGTCTGAGGAGAAGAAGGTGTTTGCCACCAGATACAGCAGGCTGGCGCCGATGATGAACCGGATGGGTCTCAGCTTGATGATCTCGGCATAGTCCCGGAACATCTCCGCGATCTGCCCCAGTCCCAGGCCTCTCTTCTTCTCCGGGTCCCGAACAAAGTCCGGTCGGTCGGTCTCATGGATGGTCAGGGCGCAGATCAGAAGCGCCGCCCCGCTGACCACGCCAACCATGATCCCCGTCATGGTCCAGGACATCTCCCGGGAGCGTCCCATGGTCATGAGCAGATCCACCAGCGCCGTGGGGAGTACCATACCCATGGCCATTCCAACCTGATTGAATACGTAAGCAAAGGTCCTCAGCACCGTGCGCTCATGGTAGTCCTCGGTAAGATCCGAGCCCCAGGCCATATAGGGCACAAAGAACAGCGCAAAGGCCTGCCAGAAAAACAGCGTCATTACGAAATAGTAGATCAGCTTGACGGTGTAGCTTGCGCCGATCGCCGTAAACAACAGGCTCGTCGCCAGTGCCACCGGGAAAGCCGCCGCCATGAGAAATGGCTTGCGTTTGCCGAACCGGGATTCCGTATTATCGGACAGAAATCCCGTGATGGGACCGCAGATCACTTCCCAGATGGATCCAATGGCTACGATGGTTCCTGCCGCCGCCGGCCGGACTCCAGCCACCGAGGTGAGGAAGAACAGCAGAAATGTCCCCGCCATGGTGTACATGGCATTGTCCGCAACGCCGCCGATGCCGTATGAAAGTTTAGTATGAAATGGTAATCTATTCACGTTTGCCTCCTGCAATTTGATTTCTGACTATATAGTAAAGTATATAGTTACTATATAGTCAAGCACTTTTTTCGGGCAAAAGAAAAGAGGCTTACGCCTCCTATTCTTTCCTTCTACTCTGTGGTGTAATACTCGTTCCCAATTCTGTCTTCGATGTAACCTTGCACATCATCCATAGGGATTTCCAACACTGCTGCAATCTCACCGAACAACAAGTCTTCAGCCTTCTTCATGAACCGTTTGTCGATCTGGCCCAAATGCCTGTTCTGTTTCTTAGCCTCCTCTTTCTTCTTGTGTATCGATTTCGTCAGTCGAATCAGTTCGATACAGTCATGTGCATTGATCACTGACTGATAGTGCTTGGATAGCTGCTGAATACTGCTACACTTGTAGATCTCTGCAGGAACGCCGGGCATGCTGTCGATCAGGTCAAGAACTTCTTCCTCCGATATGACAGGCCGCATATAAACCTTGTCATTATCCGTCGGAGCGAAAATTGTTCCGCTCTGGTACAGTGGCTCCAGAACGTAATATTCCCGGTCGTCCTCTGGTCCAAAAACTTGCGTCGAGATTGCGTCCACTCTGCACACGCCGGTAGAACCGTACATGATCAGATCGCCTGTCTCAAACATCTAGTCACCCTCTTTCGCAATCTGTTAGCATTATATACCGAGTTTAGTATAGCACAAATAAACCAATAATGTAAGTAGTTTTTTCTGAAAATAATAGAATTTTCTGTTTTTTGCCTTATTTTCGTTGAAATTCCAATGTTTTACAATTAAGGAAATGCCGCCATGATGTCTCACAGCGGCATTAAAAAAATATCTAAAATGTTGCAACTTCCGGAACAGCCGGTCCCACCTTCCGTACCTCACGGCAGTACAGCACCGGACCCGGTCCTCCGTCCTGGGCGTAGATTGGATCGTTCTCGATCTTCACCTTGGCGGTGATGCTGACCCAGTCTCCGTTTTCGAACTTGGCAGCATCTTTGGTCCACTTACAGACCAGACCGGCAAACTGAATATCCTCCACGCAACATGTCATGACATGGCGTCCGAAGACGAACTTGTCCTCCGGGATCTCTCCCCCGTTGACCAGTCGTCCGCGAATATGCAGGACCTTTCCCTCATACTTATTCTGATCATCATTGATGTCGCGGTACCATTCCGCATAGGCGTCATCCTTGATGGTGATCTCATTCTTGGTAAGGTCGAAAGGCAGCGGATCCGGAATGTTATCCATCTCCACATCGTCCTCGCCATACTCATAGATGATCTGGCTCTTGCGGTTTGCGGCGCGGCAGATCTTATGGAACTGCATCTTGGTGCTGACACCCTCTGCATCCACCTGGTCCATGACCTTGCGGTCGCAGCGGTTGAACACCACCAGCTCCGCGCTCTTCAGCTTGTCGTAAACCAGCTGTCTCATGTTCTGGTTGTAGCTGAGGAACGTTCTGGCGTCGGCAAACATCATCTCCTGGTAGGTGAGCCATTCCGTGGGGAATGCCCGATAGAGGGAGTCCAGCCCCCACATTCCGTTGTATTCGATGATGACACGCTCCACCCGGTGCTTCTTCTGAAGCTCGGTCAGCAGTTCCACAGTCAGGTCCTCTTCCTCCTCGATGGTCTCAAAGAACACGTTGGTGCCGAAGAACTTGCTGGGATGATACTCCTCTTCCCCTTCTTCACAAAGCAGGAACAAAGTCCGCTCCCCTATGTTAAAGTCCGGTCCTTCCAGGGCTTCCTGGATGAACTTGGTTTTCCCGGATTCCAGAAATCCGGTGAACAAATATACTGGTATTTCCATGGTGTCTCCTTACAGTTCAAATAATTCTTTGATGCGGTCTTTGTCGATGTCGGAGCCGATGACGCAGATCATACCTGTGGTGGCCGCAGAGCCATAGCGAACATCCGGCTCGCCCGGCACGTAGTCGAAGTGGATCCACTGACCATCCTCGGCCTCTACGATGCCCTTGGCACGGAGTACCTGGCCGACTTCTGCGATGTTCTGCAGACCGGCAAGGGCTGCCTCGATGGTCTCCTTCTTATACTTGTGAGCCGTCTCTGTTCCGAATTCATCAAAGACCTCATCCGCATGATGATGTCCGTCATGGTGATGGTGGTGGTGATGATGGTGTCCATGCTCGTCGTGGTCGTGATCATGGTCATGATGATGCTCATGCTCGTCGTGGTCGTGATCATGGTCATGATGGTGCTCATGCTCGTCGTGGTCGTGATCATGGTCATGCTCGTGGGCATGGGCTGCTTCCTCTGCATAAGCCTCCTCGCGGAGCTTGTCCAGCTCAGCGGACAAAGTCTTCTTCTGTTCCATGATCTCCAGGA
>CAMOGZ010000069.1 GCA_946614405.1 uncultured Eubacterium sp.
AGACCGTCATAGGTACTGGTCCCCCGCCCGATCTCATCCAGGATGATCAGGCTGCGGTCCTGGGCGTTCCGCAGGATATAGGCGAGCTCGCTCATCTCCACAAAGAATGTGGACTGTCCCTGGGACAGATTGTCCGATGCGCCGATCCGGGTGAAAATGCGGTCCACCACGCCGATCCTGGCATGTTCACAGGGCACGAAACACCCGGCCTGTGCCATGAGGACGATGAGCGCCGTCTGGCGCATATATGTTGATTTACCGGCCATATTGGGTCCGGTGATGATCATCATACTGGATTCTTCATTATCCAGATAGGTGTCATTGGAGACGAACATGCCCTGTTCCGTGGTCTGCTCGATCACCGGATGACGGCCCTTCTCGATCTCGATGACATAGCTGTCATCCACGATGGGACGGACGTATCCCAGACGGGTGCTGACGATGGCAAAAGAGCTCAGAACATCCAGCTCCGCAATGGCTCTGGACGTGGTCTGAATGGCCCGGATGTGATCTGCGATCCGGTCCCGGATCTCCGTGAAGATCCCGTATTCCAGTTTATTGATCTTGGTCTCTGCATTCAGGACCAGGCTTTCCTTCTCCTTCAGCTCCGGCGTGATGAAACGTTCTCCGTTCACCAGAGTCTGTTTGCGGATGTAATCATCCGGCGCCATGTCGACATTGGACTTGCTGATCTCGATGTAGTAGCCGAATACTTTATTATAGCCCACCTTCAGATGGGTGATGCCGGTGCGGGCCTTCTCCTGGGCCTCCAGGCCGGCGATCCATGCCTTGGCATCCCGGATGGAGTCTTTCAGTTCATCCAGATCCTCGGAGTAGCCGGAACGGATCACCCCACCCTCCTTGATGGTAAAGGGCGGTTCCTCCACAATGGCAGCGTCGATCATGTCGTGGACTTCCGTAAGGTCCTGTATGTCTTCCGAAAGATCCCGCAGTCCGTCGCTGTCCGTGCTGCTGAGGGCATTCCGGATCTCAGGGAGAACGGCAATGGAATTCCGCAGGGCGATCAGGTCGCGGCCGTTGGCATTTCCGGAAGCGATGCGGCCGGTGAGACGCTCAAAGTCATACACAGCCTTCAGGGCCTCCCGGATGTCATTCAGCAGAAGCGGGTCCGATGACAGCGCTTCCACGGAGTCCAGCCTGCGGTTGATGGCATAGGTGTCATTCAGAGGTTCCCTGAGCCACTGCTTCAGCTTCCGTCCGCCCATGGCGGTATTGGTCTTATCCAGGACTCCAAGGAGGGATCCCTGGACTTTTTTATCAAATAATGTCTCTGTGATCTCCAGATTCCGGAGGGTCGCCTTGTCCAGAGACATGTGATTTCCGATTTCATAATAGTGACAAGTGATCAGCTGCTTCAGGCTTTGTTTCTGGGTCTCCAGGAGATAAGCCAGGAGCGCGCCCAGAGCCAGGACTGCCAGGTCCCTTCCCTCGATGCCCAGAGCAGTCAGGGCCATCCCTTTGAATTGGGCCCGAATCGCCGTTTCTGAGGCTTTTCTGGAGTAAGAGGTATCCGATATCCCGTGGACGAATGCATTGGTCACAAAGCCAATCTCGTCTTCTCCGTAGAATGATGCAAAGGACTCATTCACCAGGATCTCCTTGGGAGCGATCTTCACCAGTTCATTGATCAGGTCCTCCGTCAGGTTGGTGCCCGTTCTCTTCTCTGTCACATAGAGTTCCCCGGTGGAAATATCGCAATAAGCGATGGCGATGCCGTCCTTGTCACTGTAGGCCGATGCCAGATAGTTATTTTCATTCTCAGAAAGCATGGAACTGGAGGTCACTGTTCCGGGAGTCACGATCTGGACCACGCCCCGCTCCACCATTCCCTTGGTCTCTGCGGGATCCTCAAGCTGTTCACAGATCGCCACCTTATATCCCATTGCCACCAGTTTCTCAATATAAGAATCTGCGGAATGAAAAGGTACGCCGCACATGGGTGCGCGTTCCTCCAGCCCGCAGTTGCGTCCGGTGAGGGTCAGCTCCAGAAGACGAGACACCAGTTTCGCGTCATCAAAGAACATCTCGTAGAAGTCACCAAGACGGAAAAACAGGATACAGTCCTGGTATTGTTCTTTGATACTCATGTACTGCTGCATCATCGGTGATAGTGCCATTTTATGCTTAAACCCCCTATTATGTAAGAGTGCCGGCGGAACGGGTCCGCCGGTACTCGATGTGTTCTATGAATTATTTACCCAGTTTCTTGTTGTAGGCTTCCAGACCCAGACGGATCAGCTCCACGCCTCTCTTCATATCTTCCTTCTTCAGGACGTAAGCGATACGGATCTCATCCTTGCCCTTGCCCGGGGTTGCGTAGAATCCCTCAGCCGGAGCGAACATAACGGTCTCACCGTTGTCTTCGAACTCGGTCAGCAGGAACATCAGGAAGTCCTCGATATCATCTACCGGCAGTTTGCAGGTCATGTAGAAGGAACCACGCGGTGTCGGAGCGCTGAATCCAGGGATCTTGTTCAGCTCTTCTACGACGACGTCTCTTCTTCCGCAGTACTCAGCCTTGACTTCATCATAGTAGGAAGCCGGCAGACGGAACAGAGCGGCAGCACCGATCTGGTCAACAGTGGATACGCACAGTCTTCCCTGAGCGATCTTCATGATTCCGGACATGAATTCCTTATTCTTGGAGATCAGCAGTCCGATACGAGCTCCGCATGCGGAGAATCTCTTGGAAACGGAGTCAACAACGATGACTCTGTCAGCGTATTCCGGCAGCTGCAGGAAGGTTCCCGGTGTTCCGCCGTCATATACGAACTCTCTATAGACCTCGTCAGCGATGATCATCAGGTCGTGCTTCTCAGCAACTTCACAGATGACTCTCATATCGTCCAGGGTCAGGCAGTTACCAGTCGGGTTGCCCGGCTCCAGGCAGCAGATTGCCTTGGTCTTCGGGGTGATGCAAGCCTCGATCTTGGCTGCATCTGCATAGAAGAAACCATCCTCAGAGGTAGTCGGGATCGGTTTAACGACTCCGCCTGCCATCAGAGCGAAAGTAGCATAGTTGGTGTAATATGGTTCCGGTACCAGAACCTCATCCCCTTCGTTCAGCAGGGAGATGAAGGACATGCTCAGTGCCTCAGATCCACCATTGGTAACCATGATGTCGCCGCGTTCCAGCTCTACATCATAGGTCTTGAAATAATCAATAGCTGCATCCAGCAGTTCCGGACGTCCGCCGGATTCTGCGTAAGCAATGACCTTCTCGTCGAAGTTACGAATTGCTTCCATGAAGCAAGCCGGTGTTTCCACGTCAGGCTGTCCGATGTTCAGATGGTAAACCTTCTTGCCCTCCTGCTCAGCCTTGATACCATAAGGATTGAACTTTCTGATTGGGGAAAATTGCATTGCTTCCACTTTGTTTGATAGTTTCATTTCTCTCAGTCTCCTTTTAAATAAAAACTTTACTTTAACTCCTTATGTGAGTTATGAACAACGTTTTCAATGCCAGTAAGATTATAACGCATATTTTCATTTTTGCCAACATGCAAAAGATATTCTATATTGCCTTTTGCACCTGTAATTGGCGAAAATGTCAAACCATAAGGAACAAATCCATTCTCCTCCGCATAGCGGATGGCATTTTCGATCACCTGCCGGTGTACTGCCGGGTCCCGGACGATGCCATGCTTGCCCACCTGTTCGCGTCCGGCCTCGAACTGAGGCTTCACCAGGCAGACCATTTCTCCGTCTTCGGCGATGACTTTTGCCGCAACGGGAAGGATGAGTTTCAGTGAAATAAACGATACGTCCACACTGATGAAATCGATGGGTTCCTCGATAAGATCCGTGTCCAGATAACGGACGTTGCATTTCTCCATGTTCACCACACGGGGGTCATTTCGGAGCTTCCAGTCCAGCTGGCCGTACCCCACATCGATGGAGTATACTTTGCTGGCGCCGTTCTGCAGCATGCAGTCTGTGAATCCTCCGGTGGATGCGCCAATGTCCATGCAGACTTTGTCCTGAAGATCCAGGGAAAACTCCGCCATGGATTTCTCCAGCTTCAGGCCTCCCCTGCTGACGTAAGGACAATCATTGCCCTTCACCACGATCTCTGCGTCTTCGTCGATCTTGGTCCCGGCCTTGTCGGACCGCTGCCCGTCCACAAAGACGATGCCGGCCATAATGGAGGCTTTTGCCTTCTCCCGGGATGTGAAGAATCCCTTCTGCACAAGCAGTAAATCAAGCCTTTCTTTCAATATGCTCACAGATCCTTTCTGCGACAGACTCGCCATCCAGTTGATACATCTTATAAAGGTCTTCCACCGATCCGTGCTGAATGAACCGGTCAGGCCACCCGAAGGATTCCACACGGACGCGGCCTGACAATTCAGAGGCCAGAGCCATTCCAAAGCCTCCACGGACCAGTCCGTCTTCCAACGTTACGATATAGGGTATCTCCGGATCGAATGGAGTGGTGTCCATGGGCTTTACGGTGAGGACTTCCACCACACCGGCACGGATCCCCTTTCGGGAAAGGTACGCCCTCGCCCGGAGCGCCTGCTCCAGCATGGGGCCTTCGGCCCAGATATCCACATCTCTTCCGGGACAAACCCTTCGGTTTCGTCCGTCAAATTCATCATTTCTCGTATCCTCCGGGCAGATCCCTCTGGGATAACGGATCGCCACGGGATGTCCCAGACGGAAGGCATATTCCATCATGGAACGAAGATCCGAGGCGGAAGCCGGAGTCAATACTGTCATATTCGGGATCGAGGAAAGATAACTCAGGTCCAGGACGCCGTGATGAGTCTCGCCATCGGCGCCCACGATCCCTGCCCGGTCAATGGCAAAAACCACCGGCAGGTCCTGAAGACAGACGTCTTCCACGATCTGGTCGTAGGCTCTCTGCAGGAAGGAGGAATAGATCGCCACAAGCGGTTTCATCCCGTTCTTGGCCAGTCCTGCCGCAAAGGTCACGGCGTGGGCTTCTGCGATGCCCACATCGAAACAGCGGTCAGGCCACAGCTTTGCAAATCCGCTGAGTCCCGTTGCAGAACCCATGGCTGCAGTAATGGCCACCACGGAAGAGTCCTGCTCTGCGATCCGCACCAGATTCTGTCCCATTGCCTTGGACCAGGAGGTACCTTTTGACGGAGCCGTCTTTCCGGTCTCCACGTCAAATGGTCCGATCCCATGGAAACGGTCAGGATCGGTCTCTGCGATGCGGTACCCCTTCCCCTTCTTGGTCATGGCATGGATCACCACCGGTCCCTCGATCTGTCTGGCGTGTTCCAGCGTCTCGATGACTTCACCGATATCATGGCCATCAATGGGTCCGATATAGGTGAATCCCAGTTCCTCGAAAAGGATACCGTCGCTGATCAGCGCGTATTTCAATTTATCTTTCGCACCGGAGATCCCGTTGGCCAGACCTTTTCCGACACCGGGGATCCGGTTCAGTGTTTCCTTGATATTTTTCTTTGCTTCCAGGTATCCCTTGGACATTCTCAGTCTGGTCAGGTAATCGGACATCCCTCCGATGTTTTTGTCGATGGACATTCCGTTATCATTGATGATCACGATGACATTAGACTTGGATGCTCCGATGTTATTCATGGCCTCATAAGCCATGCCACCTGTGAGAGATCCGTCTCCGATCACAGCGATGACATTATAATCCTCGCCCTTCAGATCCCGGGCGGCGGCGATGCCTGCCGCTGCGGAAATGGACGTGCTGGAATGACCGGTGTCATATGCGTCATGAGGACTCTCACATGCTTTCGGAAAACCGCTCATGCCCCCGGTCTGACGCAGATGATCGAATCCGCCGGCGCGGCCTGTCAGGATCTTATGAACATAGGACTGATGTCCCACATCCCAAACGATCCGGTCCTCAGGACTGTCAAAGACCCGGTGGATCCCCACCGTCAGCTCCACAACACCGAGATTGGATGCCAGGTGACCGCCGGTTTTGGAGATTTTCTCGATCAGAAAATCCCGAATGGCGATGCACAGCAGCTCCATTTCATCGTCTGTCATGGACTTCAGGTCTTCCGGGAAGTTGTATTCTGTCAAATTCTTTCTCATTTATTCGCCTCTGTCTTATCGGGTTCGATTCTCAAGTTTGATGACTAAATTACGGAAGAATTCTGCATTGTCATAGTAATCTGCGATATGCTCGCAGGCCTGTTCCGTAAGTTCATGGAGCCGTTCTCTGGATTGTTCCATACCATGGGCTGCAACATAAGTCAGTTTGTTGTGTTCGGCATCCTCTCCGGTGTTTTTGCCCAGAATGTCCACTGAGCCTTCCACATCCAGGATGTCATCGGCGATCTGAAACGCCAGTCCCAGGCAGTCCGCGTAGGACAGCATGTTGCGCATCATCTCGTCGTCCGCTCCGCCGAGATACAGTCCGGCCTGAACGGCAACCCGGATCAGTGCTCCGGTTTTGTTCAGATGAATGTATTCAAGCAGTTCGTTGGAACACTGCTGATCTTCCGCTTCAATGTCTGCCACCTGGCCGGCCACCATACCGGAAACGCCGGCTCCCTTAGCAATGGCATGGGCCGCCTTGATCCTCTGCTTCAGAGCCTCGGGATCGTCGAAGTGCAGGAACATATCCCGGAACATGATCTCAAAAGCTGTGTTCAGAAGGCCGTCTCCTGCCAGGGTGGCGATACCGTCTCCGTATACCACGTGGTTAGTTGGTTTGCCCCGCCGGAGCTCATCATCGTCCATGGCCGGAAGGTCATCATGGATCAGTGAATACGTGTGTATATATTCCAGCGCGCAGGCATAGGGAAGCGCAATATAGGCATCCCCGCCGGCAAACTCGCAGGCAGAAAGGAGAAGAATCGGTCTCAGTCTCTTGCCTCCGGCCATCAGGCTGTATTTCATGGATTCATACAGCGTGCTGCTGAGAGGATCGATATTCGGGATAAAATCCAGAAGATGATCTTCTATGATACTCTTATACTCTTCGTAATTTTCTCTCATACTGTCACCTCTTCGGCTTACTCGATTTCTATGGTTTCGATTTTCTGCTTTGCTTCTTTCAGGATCTTCTGGCAGATCTCATAATACCGGGCTCCGTCCTCATAGCAGCGAATGGAGTCTTCCAGGCTGATATCCGGTGACTTGATCTTCTCGGACATTTCCTTCAGCTTCGCCAGTGCTTCCTCAAAGTGCATCGAATTATTGTCCATGGTTCATCCCCTCCTCTGCCAGTGTCATGACAGCCGTTCCTTTCCGGAACGTCACCTTGTATCGCCGGTCACGCTGAAGCAGTCCGGCATCGGTGATCACACTTCCTTCTTCGTCTTCTACGATGGCGTATCCGTTAGCCAGTATGTTTCTGGGGTCATTTTCCTTCAGCATCAGCCAGTACTGCTCCGCCTGTCCTGCGGCTCCATCGATC
>CAMOGZ010000070.1 GCA_946614405.1 uncultured Eubacterium sp.
GCCTGGTCTTTTCTTAACAAATCAATTCCCTCGGCAAGTTCTGAATAATCCGGAAGTAGTCCATATAACTGATTCATGACTTCTTCATTCGTCTGCTGTAACAGATAAGAAGAGATCGCAACGTCGGCTATCGTAATCATTCTCCCTTTCGTCTTGAACTTTTTCTGCACTTTTTTAAAGAGTTCCTCGTGTGCTGTCAGCCAATGGATCCCGGATATGATTCCCTTCTGCTTCTTTTCGTTTCCGCCCGCAAAGAGTTTTGCCAGCGTTTCGATTTCTTTCTGGGAAGGTTTGGTATTAGCAAGCGTATCCGCCGAATCCTTCACCAGTTTATCAAAGTTCTTTTTCTTTTTGATGTAACTTTGGATCCCAGACAGTGAATCCGATTCGTTCAGGCTCCAGATCAGTTCTGATGCCATTTCTTTCTTCCTCTGTTTATCGGAAATACCGAGCCAGGATTTGACCAGATAAACGCCGGTGCCGAGGAGGCCTTCTCTCATGTTCTGCTTCAGACATGCCATATCGTCCTTCGCATCGGTACGCCGGGAGATGGGCATTGCCATAGCGTCATACAGTTTGCATGACATCTCTTTATATGCATCATTCTTCAGGTACTGATTATACTCACCATAGAGCATTTCTTCTGTGATTTTCTTTCCGGTCTTTCCTATAAAGGTCAGGGTCCCTCCCCAATTGTCAGGGATCTTGTCCCAGACGCCGAATTCCACAGTTGCCGTTACACCGTTACAGATAGAATATTCGACTTCTGGACGGTCCCCTTTGAATACAAGTGTATCCAATGCGGACCCGTCACTGAACGCTTCTGCTTCTATTATTTCCAGGCTCTTTGGCAAAGTCACCTTCTTCAGATTATGGTCCCTGCGAAATGCCCTTATACCGATCTCCTTGACCCCGGATGGAATCGTGATTTCTTCCAGGCTGTCATTCCATGCCAGCAGTCCATTGTCGATCCTTGTCACTCCCTTCTCGAATTGAACCTTCTTCAGAGCATTGCATCCTTCTACTGCACCGGTTCCTCCACCGCCGGATATATTCCCTCCATCGTATTTCATCTTTGCGGGAAAGGTGATGGAGACAAGATCGCCACATCCAGAGAAGGCTCCTTCGTTCATCTGTTCCAGTGAGGACGGAAGGACCGCCTCGTACAGTCCGGTTTCCTGGAATGCAAAAGCACCGATGGTCTTCAGCTTCTGCGGGAACTCGAACTCCTGCAGTGCGGTATCTCTCCGGAAAGCCGCAGCACCGATAACCTGAATGTTGTCCGGGTTCTCGAAGTGTATCTCTTTCAAATTCAAACAGTAGCGGAAAGCGGATTCTCCGATCTCTTTCACTGATGCTGGTATGGTAATGGATTCAATGGCAGAATCGAAGAACCAACACCTGCCGATGGTTTCGACACCATCCGCAAAAGTGATGTCCGTCAGATTATCACATCCGTGGAAAATCCCCGTATCATATCCCCGTTCGGTCTGATATGCGTTCACTCCCAGATTATTTGGAATGCGCACGGACTTCAGTGACTTACAATCTGCAAAAGCGGCTACATCTGCAAAGGTCACAGTATCCGGAAGATAAAGCTCCTGGATGCCTGAATTCTGAAACGCACCCCATCCGATGGATTCCAGTTTCGAATTGGGGGATATATTGACCTTCGTCAACTGACTCATATTTTGGAAAGCTCCGCCGTCAATGGCAATAACGGAATCAGGAATCGTGATCTCCTGAATACCGGAGCCCTTGAACATGGCATTGTTAATCCGTTCTTTTCCTTCCGCAATGGTGACCTTTTTCAGTGAAATAGTCCCTGAGAAAGGTCCCGGATAAGCAATCTCGCCGGCATAATCACCACACCGGGCATTTACAGGGATGTTGACCTCAGTCAAAGCCTCACATGCCTCGAAAGCGCCGCAGCCAATGACCTCCAGCCCATCCGGAAGTTTCACAGAAGTGAGGGATGTGCAGGCCGCGAAGGCTTTGTCACCGAGTTCCTTCAGCGTACTCGGCAATGTCAGCTCCGTAAGATTTGGACAATCGTTGAAGGCTCCGGCGATCGATCCAATCTTACCATCGATGTATTCCACAGGATAAGACTGCCCATTGACCGGCAGTGTATCCGGGATCACGACCTCCCGGATCATGCAGCGATCTTTGAATGCAATTTCTCCATCATCGTTGTAATGAACATCGTCCATGGCCCGGGTGATGTGCAAGCCACTTTCTCTCAGCTGATAATAGAACAGATTCTGATACAGTATCTCTTCAGAAAGGTTGGCATCCTCTTTTGCGTAGGAATAATTATCCTGACGAAGCAAGCTAAGATTCATCATGGATATTGCCAGCGCAATACTAAGCAATAATATGAGCATCTGCCTGCCGACCTTCCGAGCTCTTAGATGATTATTCTTTCCCATGGCTTTCCTCCCAATCCGTTATGCTATATAGTACTTTAAGTATAGCATAAATATGGCTGATTTGTCTCAATATTTCGAAAGCGAATCAAGATCAAAGGTCCCCGATACACTGACTGCGAGGGTCGAAAAAACATGGTATTATAGTATATTTGAAGCAAAATGCAGCGAGGGCAGGATCGGTTCCTGCCCTCGCTTTTATTGGTATATTGAGATCAGCTAAATTGCTTTCACAACGCCGGATATGCTATACTATACCCATCACGACCATCAGGAGGTAATTACATGAACATTACAGTATATATGGGAGCCAACTCCGGCACGGACCCGGCATTCCGCAAGGCCGCGGAGGACCTTGGCGCACTCATCGCAGGGGGCGGCCACACCCTGGTCTACGGTGGCTCCAACGTCGGGCTCATGGGAATCCTGGCGAACAAAGTCCTGGCGGGAGGGGCTCCTGCCATCGGAATCATTCCGCAGTTCTTTGTGGATCAGGGCCACGGCCGGGACGATCTGACGGAGCAGATCGTGGTGGAGACCATGCAGGAACGGAAAGCCATCATGCTGGAACGCGGAGACGTGTTCGTGGCACTGCCCGGCGGCACCGGAACGCTGGAGGAGATCATGGAAGCCATGACACTGACCTTCCTGAAGCGGCAGAACAAGCCCTGCTATCTTCTGAACATCAACGGATATTACGATCACCTCATCGCCCTGTTCGAACACATGGTGGAATGCGGCCTGATGCCCCAGGGGAACCTGGACCAACTGCACTTTCCGACAAGTGTGGAGGAGTTGAGTGCACAGTTATAGTTCTAATATACGGCGTTTTTCAAAAAAAATGCCGAAACACCGTACATTCTTTCAAAAAACATACAGTTTCACCGTACTCCGCAAACTTCACATCGTTTCTAACCAACTCAAAACCCCGCGCCATGGGCGCGGGGTAGTTTGCGACTTTATGAGGGAAATACGCAGGGTATTTCCACGGCCGGGTTTCCGGCCAGGATTGTTTCCTGAATTAGTCTGCTACGTAAGGCAGCAGTGCTACGATTCTGGCACGCTTGATAGCGGTAGTGACCTCTCTCTGGTGCTTTGCACAAGTACCGGTGATTCTCTTCGGAAGGATCTTACCTCTCTCGGTAACATACTTCTTCAGTTTATCTACATCCTTGTAATCAATGGATTCGGTCTTGTCAGCACAGAACTGGCACACTTTTCTTCTTCTCATGCCGCCGTGTCTTCTCTCCATTATCAATTTCTCCTTTCTTTAGAATGGAACGTCTTCGTCGATTGCCTGGAAGGAATCCGGCATCTCGTCCATTACAGGTTCAGACTGAACCGGGGCCTGCTGCGGTGCCTGCTGGTACTGCTGCGGTTCCGGGCGATAATTCTGATTTCCGTAATTCTGAGAGCCACCGCCCTGCGGACGGTCTCCCCACTCGAGGAACTCGACGCGATTGGCAACCACGTCTGTTGTATAGACGGTATCGCCATTCTTGTTCTGGTAACTTCCGGTCTGAATTCTGCCTTCGATTGCGACCTTTCTTCCCTTCACCAGGTACTTCTCACAGGTCTCAGCCTGCTTGCCGAACACGGTGATCCGCGGGAAATCGGTCTGGCGTTCTGCTCCTGCTCTTGTGGGCCGGTCAATGGCCAGCGTAAAGGTAGCAACCGCCATCTGGCTTCCGGATGTGTAACGCACTTCCGGGTCTCTGGTCAGTCTTCCGATCAATTGAACACTGTTCATAGCTTCACCTCAATTCTACTTATCTAGCGTCATTGTTGATGATCTGGTGTCTCATGATGTCGTCGGAAATTCTCATTCTTCTGCTGAGTTCTTTCGGCAGTTCGGATCCAGCCTGGAATTCCATAACTACGTAGTATCCTTCTTCCTTCTTCTCGATAGGATACGCGAGTTTTCTCATTCCCCAGACGTCAACTTTGGAGACTTCTCCGCCGCCTGCTGTGATGATCTCCTGGACCTTCTCAACAGTAGCGTTCTTCTTGTCCTCTTCCAAAGTCGGATTGATAATGAACATTACCTCGTAGTTTGTCATTTTTTCACCTCCCTATGGACTAAATGGCACCGCATCCCTGTACGGTGCAGAGATTTGCATACTTACGCATGCCTTAATATTATATACTCTCCCGAATCAGATTGCAAGCATTATTTCCACAACTTCTCGGGATACATGCCTTTGTCTTTCATGGACTGCAGGGCGGCACAGACGCTTTCCTTGTCTTCTTTGTAGGTCACGCCGTACCACTTGTCCGCGGAGCGCAGCACCGTTACGGTTGCTTTCCCATCGTCTATCAGCGATGAAACCACGGAAGGCAGATAATACTCGCCCTTCAGAGGGTTCTCCGATAAGGCTTTGTCCAGGAATGCCGGGAATCCCGCGCCGATGGCATCCATCATGGGCCGAGTGAATCCCCAGAAGTTCATGGACACAGTGGTCGCAGGGTCGATGACGGTCCAGGTCTCGCCGTCGTCCTCGGTGAATGCGGCATCCCCGTTGTGCCAGCCGATCTTGGTGCGCTCGGTGACGCTGGTGAGGTGCCCGTCCTGGGTAGTCTCGCAGACGCCCCGGGCCACAAAGCCATTCTCGGTGAGGGTCTTCCCCAGCTCGAATCCCACCATAGCAAAGTCGTACTTCTCCTTATCCTCCGCCTTCTCCAGATAATCGTAGATGGTGGCGAAAGCGCCGGCGCCGTAGTAATCGTCAGCATTGATCACCGCGAAGGGCCCGTCCACCAGGTCTCTTGCGCTGAATACCGCGTGGGCTGTTCCCCAGGGCTTGACCCGTCCTTCCGGTACCGTATATCCCTCCGGCAGGTCGTCCGTCTGCTGGAAGGCATACTCCACCTGCAGGTGCTTGCCCGCCCGGTCATCGATGAACTCCCGGAACGCCTCTTCATTTTCCTTCTTTATTATAAATATGACCTTCTCGAACCCTGCCATCATGGCATCGTACAGGGAAAAGTCCAGGATGATCTCTCCCTGATCCGTCACCGGGTCGATCTGCTTAAGTCCTCCGTAGCGGCTGCCCATGCCGGCTGCCATCACGATCAGTACTGGTTTCGACATCGTTTCTTCCTCCTTTGGTTTCACTGCTCCCATTCTACCACATTGCACGGGTTTCAGCAATCGCTCACAGAAATGACATCTTCCTTTCTGCATATCCATACATTTCAGGTGCATGATAGTAGCAAGCAACCGAACAGGAGGTGTGACAAAATGAAAAAGAAATTATTTGTACTTCTTCTCGCGGGGACGATGATTTTCGCCACGGCATGCAGCGGCACCGGGACATCCGGGGATGCCTCCGGCAGTGCCGAAAGCACAAAGTCCACCGGGGACTTGAATTTGGAATATGTCAGCCCGTCGGATCTGGCAGCGGAAGGTGTGCTGACCACCGACATGGGCGGAGGAGGACAGGCTCCTGCGGATGGGCAGGCGCAGTCCGGAGACTCCGGCAGCGGCGAGGCTCCTTCCGCGCCGCCGGACGGAGAGGCGCCCAGCGGAACGCCGCCGGAGAAACCCGAGGGAGGCGGTGCCAATACACAGAACTTTGATTATAGCGGCTCCTATACCGGAGCTTTGACCGCTGACGGCAAGGAAGTGACCTCCGATAAAGAGACCATCGAGGCTTCCAAGTCGGACCAGAACGTACTTCTGGCCAACAACGGCGGGACCCTGACAGCCACCGGCGCCACCATTACCAAGTCCGGTGACGATACGGACGGCGACCGCTGCAACTTCTACGGTCTGAACTCTTCCGTACTTTCCGTAGGGGAAAAGAGCAATGTTTATCTTTCCGACAGCACCGTCAAATCCACAAGCACAGGCAGCAATGCTTTGTTCGCCACGGACAGCGGCACCATCTATGCCAACAGCGTGGACATCACCACCACCAAGGGCGACAACTCCCGGGGCCTGGATGCCACCTACGGCGGCGTGATCTACGGCAATGACCTGAACATCAGCACCGAGAAAGCCCACTGCGCAGCCCTCGCCACAGACCGCGGCGGCGGGTACATCTCCGTCACCGGCAGCACCCTGGAGACCAAGGGCTCCGGCTCCCCACTTCTCTACTCCACCGGAGATATCGAAGTGGACAACGTGACCGGGACTGCCAGCGGCAGCCAGATCGCAGGGATGGAGGGCTACAACCGCATCATCATCTACAACTCGGACCTGAAGAGCACCAATGACGCCACCAGCGGCAGCGACCCCATCAAGAACGGCGTGATCCTCTACCAGTCCATGTCCGGAGACGCGGACACCAGCACCACTAGCGTGGCGGACTTTGAGGCGGTGAACTCCAAGCTGACCACCGCGATCACCGATGGAGCCATGTTCTACGTCACCAACACCAAGGCGAAAGTGGTCCTGAAGAACACCGAGATCCAGACCGGATCCGATGACGTGGCGCTGATCCAGGCCACCGGAAACAGCTCCAACAACTGGGGCACCGAGGGCAAGAACGGCGGAACCCTCACATTCACCGGCTACGGCGAATCCCTCAGCGGCAACATCATCGCAGACACCATCAGCAGCGTGGACTTCTATCTCATGGACGGCTCCACCTGGACCGGCGCAACGGAGATCCAGGAGAACAGCAAGGGATCCACTTCTGAGGCGCCCATCAAAATCTCCGTGGACGGCACCAGCACCTGGACCGTCACAGAAGACTGCACCGTCAGTGCTTTGGCCGTTGCCGAGGGCGGCAAAGTCGTGGACAGCCAGGGCAAGACCGTGACCATCAAAGCCGACGGCAAGACCGTCGTCGAGGGCGACAGCGACATCACCGTTACCGTCACCGGCAGCTACAGCACCGAAGTCGAAGCCGGCGAACTGACCCAGGCCGCCACCAAAGTCCTGGACAGAAGCGAGTTCGACAGCCACTACGGAACCACCACCAAGTTCGGGTATGGTGGAAAAGAATAATT
>CAMOGZ010000071.1 GCA_946614405.1 uncultured Eubacterium sp.
GCAGCGGTCCTTCCCCGCGGTCACAGGCCGCAAGGTATTCCAGTGCTTCCTCCACCATGGGCTCTGTGTCCTGCCTTGGGATCAGGACCCGGGGATCCACGTGAAAAGTCAGCCCCATAAAGTCCTGCTCGCCGGTGATGTACTGCAGGGGCTCGCCGGCTTCCCGCCGGCGGAGCATCTCCTCATAGGCCGCTGCGTCCGGATCCGATACCGGCTGGCTTTGTGCCAGGAAGAGACGAGTCCGGTCCATGGACAGGACATGCCCCAGCAGGGTGCGGGCATCCCCCGCCCCATTTTCGATTCCATAATCAGAGAGCTGCTTCGCCCCCAGGGTCAGCAGCTCTTTTATCGTCTTACTCATTATGCGTTACGTTCCTCCCGCTCCGCTTCTTCGCGTTCCTTCTTGGCCGCCTCGATGTCCAGAGGCTCCAGCAGGTTCGCGTCGGTGTCCACGATGCCTTCGATGTATTCCGTATCCGGGTCTACCAGCACTGCCTTCAGGGATGTGATGGCGATCTCAAGCTGGGAGTCGTCCGGGGTACGGGTGGTCAGCTTCTGGAGATAAAGCCCCGGAATGCTGAGGAGCTTCACCAGCCAGTTGTCGGAACGGCCGGCCCATTTCAGAAGCTCATAGGACAGTCCTGCCACCACCGGGATCAGTAACAGTCTGGACAGGATCCGCCACAGCAGGGATGGCCACCCCAGAAGTGAGAACAGGATCAGACTGATGACCATGACGAACATCAGGAAGCTGGTCCCGCAGCGGGGATGCAGTGTGTAGAACTGCTGGGCGTTGGCCGGAGTCAGCTCCAGGTCATTCTCGAAACAGTGGATCGTCTTATGCTCTGCGCCGTGGTACTGGAACACCCGCTGGATGTCCTCCATTCTGGCGATCAGTACGATATACACGATGAACATGATGATCCGCAGGATCCCCTCGATGAGGTTCAGCACGATGGCATTGCCGATGAAAGGCTTGAGCCATCCGATCACTGCCGTGGGCAGCAGGATGAAGATCCCGATGGAGAATACCAGGGCGATGATCACCGACAGCGCGATCATCAGATTCCAGATCCCCTGGGATCCAAGTTTCTCCGTCATCCATGCCTCGATCTTTCCGGGCTCGTAATCGTCCTCTTCATCTTCCATGTAATACTCCAGCACGTCAGCGGAGTAGGTCAGGGTCTTGGTCCCCTCCACCAGAGAATAGACGAAGGACACCACGCCGCGGATCAGCGGCAGCTTCATCCACTTGCTGGATGCTCCGTTCTTTCTGGTCTTGCAATGGATGCGTCCGTCCGGAAGCCGCACCGATATGGCGGTCCGCTCCAGTCCACGCATCATAACTCCCTCCAGTACAGCCTGTCCGCCGATGGGCGTAGGGCAGGCGCCCTTCAGGAAGATCTTACTCATATCCATGGTTCTTAACCTCTTCTTCCCGATTCAAATACTTTCTTGATGATCTCTATGAAATCTTTGTTTTTCTTGGTGTGGGCCAGGTTGTCAATGATCTCCTCCGCCACCTCCTGGGTGGACTGATTGGCCATGGCACGGCGCATGGCCCAGATGGCCTCCAGCTCATCCTGGCTCATCAGAAGTTCTTCCCTTCTCGTTCCGGACTTGTTCAGATCGATGGCCGGGAAGATCCTCTTCTCCTGGAGCTTGCGGTCGAGATGCAGCTCCATATTACCTGTACCCTTAAACTCCTCAAATATAACATCATCCATGCGGCTTCCGGTATCCACCAGAGCTGTTGCCAGGATGGTGATACTGCCGCCCTCTTCCAGATTCCGGGCTGCGCCGAAGAATCTCTTGGGCTTGTACAGGGCGCCGGGATCCAGTCCTCCGGACAAAGTCCGTCCCGATGGCGGGATCACCAGGTTGTAGGCTCTGGCAAGACGAGTGATGCTGTCCAGCAGGATGACCACGTCTTTCCCGTGTTCCGCCAGGCGCTTGGCCCGTTCCAGTACCATCTCCGCCACCTTGGCGTGATGCTGAGGCTGTTCGTCGAAGGTGGAATAGATCACATCACCGGAGGTCAGGGACCTCTTCATGTCCGTGACTTCCTCCGGCCGCTCGTCCACCAGAAGGACGATCATTTCCACTTCCGGATATTTCTTCTCGATGCTGTTTGCGATGCTCTTCAGCAGGGTGGTCTTGCCGGCCTTCGGCGGCGCCACGATGAGTCCTCTCTGTCCCTTTCCGATGGGGGCGATCAGATCGATGAGCCGCATGGAAAGGTTCACGGAGCTGTCCTCCAGGCACAGTCTCTCCCTGGGGAAGATCGGCGTCAGGTCGTCGAAGTTGGGCCGGCGGATGGCCGTTCCGGGCTCATCCCCGTTGACGGTCTCCACGTAAAGGAGGGCCCCGAACCGCTCGCCCTCATTGGGCAGCCGGGTAATGCCCTTGATCTTGTCGCCGGTTTTCAGATTGAAGCGGCGGATCTGTGTCGGGGACACGTAGATATCCTTGTCGCTGGTAAGGAAATTGTCAAACCGCAGGAATCCGAATCCGCCCTCTGCCAGGTCCAGGATCCCCTCCACCACCGGGCGGGGACGCTCGTCCTTTTCCTTCGGGGCCTCGGCCTCGGAAACTTCCTGTGCCGGTTTCTTCTCTTCTTCTGCCGGAGCTGTCTTCTTCACTTCGGCTGGTGCTGTCTTCTTTGCCTCAGCAGCTGGTGCTGTCTTCTTTGCTTCTGTTGCTACTTCTTCTGTCGTTTCTTTCTTCTTTCTTGGCATATCTTCTCTGCGCTTCCTTTCATACTCAGGTCTACCATGTTACTGCCAGGTCCAGCTGTGTGGGGTTGTGGGCGGCGAATCCGCCGGTGTCCACTACGATCCCGACACCGCAGGAGGTCATAATGAAGCTCCCCTTGGGCCGGATCCGGAGATTGGCCGCCACCATGACGTAATCTCCCAGGCACTTGCAGCCGTCCTCACGGACGTTATATGGGTACTCCTCTTCCGAGAATCCCATCCCCCGCATGATGGCCACGCAGGTGGACATGTTCAGGTTATAGTATGTTTCCTTTCCGGAGGGCCCGGTGATGGTTCCGCGGCCTCTGGTCAGGGGCTGTCCGTTCCAGCCGGAACCGCTCCATGTGGCCGCCGTATTGGCCTGGGCTTCCTTCAGGATCCGGTCTTTGGCATCCTTCTCAGCCTGTTCCGCCTTCGCCTTGGCCACCCTCTTCTTCTGGGCCTCCAGTTCTTTCATCAGTTTCTTTTCCTGTTCCAGGTCGTACTCGGTGATGGCCGCTCTGGCCTCCACCGTCCCGGGGGACTGACTGAGCTCATCGATGGCCGCAAGGCCCGAGGCCTCGGCACGGGTAAGGGACGCCACATCCTCCAGGTGGCGGCTGTTCACCTCCGCACAGTTCATCCATATCAGAAGGCTCAGGATCGCAAGCACGCAAAGAAGAACAAAGTCTGTGAAGATGATGCTGATATAGATCGTCGGGCCTTCACGGTAAATGATCTTTCCCATGAACTACTCTCCTTACTTTGCTATAATCCCGTTTTCCCCCATTTGGACGTATCGCCCTCCATGCGTGCCATGATATCCAGAAAGATCCGCATGGGCGGCGTCATCCATTTTTTCTTGTGGTAGGCCAGCTGGCTCCACATCTGAATATTGATCTCGTCACATTTCACCACGGCAAGAGACCCGCCCCGGACCTGCCGTTCGATGGCATACTCCGGCAGGAAGGAGATCCCGCCTCCTTCCATCAAAAGATGGATCAGAAGATCCGTGTTGCCTGCTTCCAGCATAGGGTGAAGTTCCTGCCCCACCTTGGCAAGTTCCCGTTCCAGCTCATAGCAGTAGCTGGCACTCTTCTCCGTGAGCATCAGCGGCTCGTCCAGGATCCGCTCCAGGGGCACATGCTCTTTGCCCGCCAGGGGATGATCTGCCGCCACAACAAAGTGAACCGGTTCGGGTCGCTCAAACACCTTGATCCAATCACTCCGATAGATCAGTGTATCCATGAAATAGATGATGTCCAGTTCGTTGTTTTGGAAAGCCTCATACATGACCGGATTCACATCGGTCCGGATGGTGGTCTCCACATCCGGGCAGGTACGCTGAAACTCCGTCAGCGCATCCGGTAAGATATTCGATGCCAGTGATTCCGCCACGCCGATCCGCAGGGATCCCGATACGTTCTCCCCTTCCACCACGGCGCTCTTGGCTTCATCGATGGTAGAAAGGATCTGCGCAGCATACTCTGCAAACTGTCTCCCCTGATCGGTGAGACGAATGGTCTTATTGATACGGTCAAAGAGCCGGACTCCCAGTTCCTCCTCCAGCTGTGAGATCTGTATCGTCACCGCCGGCTGAGAATACCCGAGTTCCTCTGCAGCACGGGAGAAGTTTCCCAGCTCTGCGACCCTCAGAAAACTCTGCAGGTTTCTGATCTCCATGTATCCTCCGTATAATTCTGATTAATACATACTAAGGAATCGATAATCACAATTGATCTGTATTACTATGCTACCTTGATATTCCGAAATTGTCAATCCTTCTCTGTGGCGAAACGCAGGATGATGCAGAATTCATCCCCTTCCGCCTCCACGTAGCATTCTCCGTCCATCTTCTCCATCATCATGATGATGTTCCGGACTCCGATCCGGGTACTCTCGGTGGTATCCGTTCTGGGAGCCACCCGATTGGCAAAGGACATGCGGAAGTAAGCGCCGTCGGCGCCGGCCTTCATCACCACCGGTGCGGCTTTGTCCGCGTACTTGACGATGTTGGAGCTGATATTATCCACGATGCGGTCCACGTAATCCATGGCAACAGCCATCCGCACCTTGGGCCACCGGATATCCGCATCAAACCGGAATCCCTGAGACATCAGGTTTGTCATGAAATCCGACATCACATCCTCGAAGATGTACTGAGGCGGCTGGGGCTTCTCCATGTTGATGGCATCGTCACCGGTGACGAGGAAACGCTCAAAGAGCTCATCGGACATGACCTTGATCCGGTTCGCTTTGTCGTAGGATGTATGGATATACTGCTTCAGCTGCTCCTCACTGGCATACTTGCCCCTCTCGATGAATCCCAGGTACAAAAGCAGCGTGGTCAGAGGCGTCCGCAGGTCGTGGGCCATGCTGGTGACCAGATTCTTATTGGCCCGCATCAGCTCATCCTGCCGGTCGTAATTGCGCTTCAGGGCGATGCGCATGTTGTTGATACCCGTGGCAAGGGATGCCAGCTCGTCGGTTCCGGCCAGCTTGATCTCATGGTTCAGATCTCCGCCCTCCAGGATCTTGACATCCTCCTCCATCCGCACGATCTTCCGGATGATCCCGTTCATGTAGCGCATGTACACCATCAGGAAGATGATGAAGGCGAAACCGATCTCAATGATGGTGGCCGCAGAATAATAGTAATAGTCGAAGTCCCAGAACAGCTGCAGGTTCGCCACCTTATCCGCCATCCGGATCTTAAACCGCAGATCGTTATTATACTTATTGGAAACGTCCGAGCCGGAGTTCTTGGAGTCATAGATCAGGTTCTGACTGTTCACGTCACTGATATAGACCGATACGCTGTGCTGATCCTCCAGCCAGGCGTTGATCTTCTCACCATCCGTAGAGGATACGTGATTCTCCGTTACATACTCCTGCAGTTCATCTACCTTGGTGCCAACTTCCTTCGCCCAGAGTTCTTCACTGGACAGTGCCTTCTTCAGCAGATAGTCACTTGCCACGTGCATAAGAAAATAGCACAGGACCGCGACCAGCGCGGCCAGTGCCAATGCTCCCAGTGATTCCTGCCGAATTCCTTGAATTCTCTTATTCAAATCGATAGCCCCTTCCCCAGACTGTCTTGATGTGCTCCGGCTGCTGCGGATCCTTCTCTACCTTGATGCGCAGCTTACGGATGTGCACCGTCACGGTGCTGTTGGATGTATAGAAGAATGGCTCGTCCCAAACGCTCTCATAGATCATCTGAGCCGAAAAAACCATCTTAGGATGCTTCATCAGAAGCAGCAGGATCCGGTACTCGATGTCGGAGAGACTGATCTCCACATCATCCACCCAGACCTGATTGTATTCAGTATTGATGGCGATACCGGACCGGCGGAGCATGGTGTCCTCTTCCGGCTGAGTCTCTGCCTGTTTGCCCTGGTAGACCTGGTAGCGCCGCAGCAGCGCCTTCACCCTGCCCAGAAGCTCAGAATAGGAGAATGGCTTGGCCAGGTAGTCGTCTCCTCCGGCCATGAACCCGATGAGTTTATCTGACTCCTGGGCTTTGGCGGTGAGGAACAGTACCGGCACAAAGGATACCTTGCGGATCTCTTCGCAGGTCTTGAGGCCGGACATTCCGGGCATCATAACATCCAGAATGACCAGATCCGTGTCCGCAGAAAGTTTCTTCAGACCTTCCTCTCCACATTCTGCCTCTTCTACGATATACCCTTCGCTCTCAAGGAGGATCCGCACACCCTCACGGATGTCTGCATCATCCTCTATGATCAGGATCCTGGAATCCATTGCCTCATCTCCATTCTTGCTTTTCTTATTCTATCGCATAATCAGGCCAAGTTCAACTGCTCTGTCATTTTGTCCAGATAAGAAATGAACTCTGCCTTGCCCGGGGTATACCGGCTGTTTGGATTCTCCCTGGTGCAGATCCGTGAAATGACTTTCACATCCCAGGGTTCTCCCTTGCTCTCACTTACCACCTTCAGTTTGACATCCGGATGGTCACTGCGATAAGCTTCTATGATCGCATCTACTTCCTCGTTCAGTCCGTCCACACTGACGCGGATGATATCTTCTGATTTATCTTTCTCTCCTAAGATCCGGCCGGGAACCTCATCCAGTTTCTCCAGGATCGGAAGGACCATGTCATAGAATGACTCACCCTGACGGGTAAGCTGAATGTTTCTGCCCTTTCGTTCGAAAAGCGGAAATCCCAGTTCCTCAGACAAGCGCTTCATGGCCTGGCTGACGGCAGGTTCTGCAACATGAAGTTCTTCCGATGCTCTGGTCATGCTCTGATGCTTGGCAACTACTATGAAATATCTTACTCTGGCAATATCCATATTCTTTCCCTCTTTCTGTGATCTCATCTTATTCTTTCACAGAATTAATAAATATCGGTTAATCAATTCTTAAAAATTATTAAAGTTTCCGGAGCATAACAAAAGGGCCGCTTTCGCGGTCCTCTTGTCTGGATTTATTTTATTTCACTTATGCTCGTTGAGCTTATTGTGAGCCTATTGATTATGCTTCCAAAGCCTCTAAAGCTTCCTGCTTTTCTCTCTCTCTCTCTTTCATGACCTTCT
>CAMOGZ010000072.1 GCA_946614405.1 uncultured Eubacterium sp.
CAGCGGGTATTCCTTCACCTCGGCCGCAGGCTGCACATCCTCCGGCAGGGTCGCCTTCCCCTCCAGTTTCTTCAGGAAACTATTGAATTCCAGCATCGTATAGATCCGGACCAGTTCATTGTAATCTGGTTCTGACACGCGAAGATCCTCCACCTGGATATCCAGGGGGACATAGGTATTGATCTCCGCCAGGCGGCGGCTCATGGCAGCAAGCTGAGCATTGTCTTCCACCTTCTGACGCAGTTTGGCATTCTTGATCTCATCGGTCCGGGCCAGAAGCTCCGCAACGCTTCCGAACTGCTTCAGAAGCTTGATCCCGGTCTTCTCTCCTACTCCGGGAATCCCGGGGATATTATCTGACTGATCTCCCATCAGCCCCTTCAGGTCCACGAATTGGGACGGTGTCAGCTCGTAGCGCTGGATCATCTTCTCCCGGTCATAGAGATCGAACTCAGAGATCCCTCTGCGGGTGATCAGCACGTGGGTCTTGTCCGATGCCAGCTGCAGGGCATCTTTATCCCCGGTGATGATCAGAGGGTCCATCCCCTCTTCTTCCGCCATACGGGCAATGGTTCCGATGATATCATCCGCCTCGAACCCATCGATCTCCAGATTGGTGATGGACATGGCATGGAGTATGTCCTTCATCAGAGGGAGCTCCATGGCCAGTTCCGGCGGCATCTTCTTTCTTCCGGCTTTATATTCTTTATATTCTTCATGACGGAACGTGGGAGCCTTCCGGTCCCAGGCAACGGCCATGTAATCCGCAGGATAGTCGGTCTCGATCTTATTCAGCATATTTAAAAAGCCGAAGATCCCCTGAGTATAGATGCCCTCTCTGGTGATCATTGGCCTCTGCATGGCATAGTAAGCCCGGTTGATCAGGCTGTTTCCATCAATAATTACGATTCTGTTTCCCATATTGATACTTCCTCACAAAAAAGTAAACCCGGAACACCGTCAGGACTTAATTGACGCCTATCATAATTGATAGGTGGGTATCCTGTCGAAAGTTTCTGTCTTCCACTACATGGAGGCCTGACATAGACATAGCGAACGCCGGATTCCCTTAAAAGAGCTGTAGGTTCAATTAAGAGCCCTTAACGAATGTTCTAGGCAACTTTATTATACAGGATGGAGGGTGATATTACAAGCAGAAATCGTCCGGGGATGCCTTTCCATTCCGATTTTCTCCAGAGGGTTGCACGGTTCCACTTATTGTTGTATAATATTTCCGTTGATTTATAAACAACCAGAATAAAATTAATAAATAAGAAGGAGGTGTCTCCATGGGAAGACACGGTACAATAGCAGGCAGAAAGGCAGCACAGGATTCCAAGAGAGCTGCACTGTTCACCAAATATGCGAAGACCATTACTGTAGCAGCTAAGGACGGTGGAGATCCGGAATATAACGCCAGCCTTCGTGTTGCAATTGAAAAGGCTAAGGGCATCGGAATGCCTAACGATAATATTACCAGAGCCATCAAGAAAGGAACCGGCGAACTGGAAGGAGCTTCTTACGAGGAGCTGAAGTTTGAGGGATACGGCGCAGGCGGCGTTGCAATCATCGTAGATTGCCTCACCGATAACACCAACCGTACCACCGCCGCAGTTCGTTCTATGTTTGATAAACAGGGCGGAAACCTGGGAACCCCGGGCTGCGTATCCTACATGTTCTCTCGCAAGGGCGTGATCATCATCGAGAAGAGCGATGAAGTTGACGAGGATACCCTGATGGATGCCGCACTGGAAGCCGGCGCAGAAGATATGATCACCAACGAGGACAGCTTCGAGATCCTCACCGATCCTTCCGACTACCCTGCCGTAGACGATGCCCTGAGAAAGGCCGGTTACGAGCTGGTAGAGTCTGAAGTAGAATACGTTCCTTCCGTGGAAAGCACCCCGGACGAGAAAGACCTGAAGAAGCTGAAGAAGCTCATCGATCTTCTGGAAGACAACGACGACATTCAGTCCGTCAACACCAACTGCTCCGTCGATCTGGAAGAACTGGAATTCTAAACAAACGACAACACACGGGACTGTTGCACAAGCAATGGTCCCTTTTTTCGTGGAGATAATGCGGGCGCTTACTTCGGCTCCCACAACGAAAAAAGACTGCTGCATGTATATGCAGCAGTCCCTTATGATCAGGCTCCCGCCTCCATATTCTTATGTGCCGTACTCATCATCAGCTTGATCCGGTTCAGCTGGTTAACGTCGCTGGCGCCGGGGTCATAGTCGATGGCAACGATATTGGCTCTCGGGTTCATCTTACGGATGGCCTTCATCATGCCCTTTCCGGTGACATGATTCGGCAGACATGCAAATGGCTGCAGGCAGACGATGTTCTCACATCCGCTGTGGATGAGTTCCACCATCTCTCCCGTAAGGAGCCACCCTTCTCCGCACTGGTTACCGATGGAGATGATCTGGGAAGCGGCCTTGGCCGTATCCTCGATGTGGGCAGGCTCTGTGAAATGCTCACTCTCACGCAGCGCCTCTCTCATGGGCGCCCGGAGCCACTCTACCGCCTTGATGGCATACTGGTTGAGCTTCATGGATTTCCAGGTGCCGGACAGATGCTCATAGTTGAACTTCTTATTCTCAAAGCCATAGAGGAAGAAGTCCAGAAGATCCAGTACCACTGCTTCTCCGCCTTCTGCCTCGATGGTATCCACGATCTCATTATTCGCATTGGGATGATACTTGACCAGGATCTCCCCTACTACGCCTACCTTCGGCTTGCGAATGTCGAGTCTCTCGATCTTGTCGAAATCTTCTACGATGCCCTTCATATTGGCCGCAAATACCTTCCGGTTGAAGTGCAGGATATTATCCACGATCCGGTCGTACCACTGATCCATCACCTTCTGGCAGGTCCCGGGGACCGCCTCGTAAGGACGAGTGGCATACAGCACCCGCATCATCAGGTCGCCGTAGATGCAGCCCACGGCAAGCATCATTCCCATCTTCGGAGTGATCTTGAATCCGGGGTTCTTCTCCAGTCCCACCGCGTTGAAGGATACGACGGGGATCTGTTCCATGCCCAGGTCCTTCAGAGCCTTCCGCAGAAGTGAGATGTAGTTGCTGGCACGGCATCCGCCGCCGGTCTGGGACATGAACACCGCCGTCTTTCTCAGGTCATAATCTCCGGACTTCAGCGCGGAAATAATCTGACCCAGCGTTACGATGGTAGGATAGCAGGCGTCGTTATTGATATACTTCAGTCCCTCCTCCACGGAGTTCTTGTCCACTGGCGGAAGCAGTTCCACGTTGTATCCGCAGGCCGTCATCGCTTCCTTCAGATATCCGAAGTGGATGGGCGACATCTGCGGGATCAGCAGTGTGTAGTCCTTCCGCATGGAGCGGGTAAAGAGTTTTCTCTTATGTGGTTCGTTGGAGGGCGTGGCCTCGATCTGGTTCTTTTCCCGCTCATCCATGGCCGCCTTCAGAGAGCGGATACGGATCTTGGCGGCTCCCAGATTGGATACCTCGTCGATTTTCAAAACCGTATACAGTTTATTGTTGCGGTCGCAGATCTCCTCCACCTGATCGGTGGTAACAGCGTCCAGACCGCATCCGAAGGAGTTGAGCTGAACCAGCTCGATGTCATCCTGGGTTCCTGCGAAGGTTGCGGCTTTGTACAGTCTGGAATGATATACCCACTGGTCCAGGACACGGATCGGACGGGCCAGCTTCACCTTGTCGGAGATGGAATCCTCGGTGATGACCACCATATCGAAGGATGTGATCATCTTGTCGATGCCGTGATTGATCTCCGGATCAACGTGGTAAGGCCGTCCTGCCAGGATCACGATCTTCTTTCCGTGGTCACGGGCATATTTGATGGCGTATTCGCCCTGTTTGCGAATGTCGCTCTTATAATGCTTCTGTTCTTCTCTGGCTGCGTAGACCGCACGCTTGATCTCTTCATAATCGATGTGCAGAGGCTGCATCTGTACCGCCAGCTCCTTGATGAGTCTGAGGGTATTGTCATAGGGCAGGAACGGATGCATGAACCGGACCATATTCTCCTTGAAAAGGTCGTCCATATTGTTGGCGATGACCTCAGGATAGGTTGCCACAATGGGGCAATTGTAATGGTTCGGTGCGCCCGGGTCTTCTTCCTTCTCATAGTTCAGACTCGGGTAGAAGATGAACTTATGCCCCTGCTCCACCAGCCACTTGATATGACCGTGGACCAGCTTGGCGGGATAGCATGCCGTATCCGAGGAAATCGTCTCCAGTCCGGTGTTATACAGGGTCTTGGAGGATACCGGTGACAGTTCCACACGGAATCCAAGCTCTGTAAAGAAGGTGAACCAGAACGGGAAATCCTCGTACATATTCAGCACTCTCGGGATGGCCACGGTTCCCCGCTTCGCATCGAAGTCGGACAGCGGCTTATATCCGAAGAGTCGGTTGAGCTTGTATTCATACAGGTTCGGCAGCTGATTCTCATGCATCTGGCCGCCGGCACCCTTCTCGCAGCGGTTTCCGGTGATGAACCGGGATCCGTCGCTGAATTTATTGATGGTAAGGATACACTGGTTCTCGCAGCGCTTGCAGCGTCCGTTGCTGTGCTCCACATGGAAGCTGTCCAGTTCTTCCTTGCTCAAGATGGAGGATCTGGTCCCTGCGATATAGTTCTCCTTGGCGATGAGTGCACAGCCATAAGCTCCCATCAGTCCGGCGATATCCGGCCGGACCACGTTCTTTCCGATGATCTTCTCGATGCTGCGCAGGACCGCATTATTCATGAAGGTTCCGCCCTGTACCACGATGTGATCTCCGGTCTCATCGGTATTTCTCAGCTTGATGACCTTATACAGTGCATTCTTGATGACAGAGTAAGACAGTCCCGCAGAGATGTCTCCGATGGACGCGCCCTCCTTCTGGGCCTGCTTCACCTTGGAGTTCATGAATACGGTGCAGCGGGTACCCAGGTCCACAGGATTATCTGCGAACAAAGCCTCATTGGCAAATGCGTTGGTATCCAGGTTTACGGACTTGGCATAGGTCTCCAGGAAGGATCCGCAGCCGGAGGAGCAAGCCTCATTCAGCATGATATTATAAATGGCTCCGTCCTTGATCTTCATGCACTTCATGTCCTGTCCGCCGATGTCCAGGATGAAGTCCACTCCGGGCAGGAACTCCTCCGCAGCCTTGTAATGGGCCATGGTCTCGATCTCACCCAGGTCCGCTTTGAAGGCTGCCTTGATCAGTCCTTCACCATAACCGGTGACGGTGGTATTTGCGATCACCGCATTCTCCGGAAGCTGGGCATACAGCTCGTTCAGCATGTTCCGCACGGCTTCCACCGGGTTGCCCTCGTTGCTTCTGTAGAAGGAATACAACAGATTCTTCTCATTATCGATCAGTGTGGCTTTGGTGGTGGTGGATCCTGCGTCGATGCCCAGGAACACATTACCTCTGGCACGGCGAATATCCTTGCGGCGAATCTTGGCCTTGTTGTGACGGTCCAGGAACGCCTGGTATTCCTCCTTGCTCTCGAACAAAGACTCGATGTGCTTGGTCTCGGACATCTGTGTCTTGTCCGCTGTCTTCATCCGTTCCACTACGGTGCCCAGGGTGATTTCATTCTCCGGTCTTGCCAGTCTGGCTGCGCCGATGGCAACGAAGTACTTGGAATCTTCCGGGAATATGATCTCATCATCCTTCAGCTTCAGCGTCTCGATGAAACGGGCCCGAAGCTCAGAAAGGAAGGACAGCGGTCCGCCCAGGAAGGCTACCTTGCCCTTGATGATATGTCCGCATGCCAGTCCGCTGATGGTCTGATTCACCACAGCCTGGAAGATGGAAGCAGCCAGATCCGGAACGGCGGCGCCGTCGTTGATCAGGGGCTGAATGTCCGTCTTGGCGAATACGCCGCAGCGTGCAGCGATGGGATAGATTACTTTATATTCTTTGGCGGCTTCATTGAGCCCGCCGGCGTCGGTATTCAGAAGGATCGCCATCTGGTCGATGAAGGCTCCGGTACCGCCGGCACAGGTTCCGTTCATGCGCTGCTCGATGGTGGTGCCATAGAATGTGATCTTGGCGTCTTCTCCTCCCAGCTCGATTGCCACATCAGTTTCCGGGATCAATTCTTCTACTGCCTTACTGCAGGCGACGACCTCCTGCTCAAAACGGATCCCCAGGAGCTTGGCCAGAGACAGGCCTCCGGAACCTGTGATCACCGGGGACAGAGCGATATCCCCCTTCTCCTCGTACATCTTGTCCAGCAGCTCTTCAACCTTATCGAAGACGTTGGACATATGACGTTCATAACGGGAATAAACCACGTTATTCTCTTCATCGAGCAAAACAAGTTTTACTGTTGTAGATCCAATATCAATTCCTAATTTCATGAATAAAACCTCTATTGATTATAGATTTTTGATCTCTTTTCTATATAAGTATACCATCATGATGACAGCATAAATCGTTCCGATGATCTCCGCCAACGGGAAGGATGCCCAGGAGGCATTCAGCCCATAGGTATGATAAAGGAAATAAGCAGTCGGCAACACGCCGAAAAGCTGACGCAGAAGCGACGCAAACATACTGTACAAACCATGCCCCGTTGCCTGGAACAGAGTCGAACACATGATACCGAAGGCTGCCGGAAGGAAACAAATACTGATCAGCCGCAGTGCCGGAACTCCGACCTCCATCATCTCGGCATCTGCGCTGAACATAGCCAGCAGCATTTCCGGTTTAGTCTGAAACAGAATCAGACCGAGTCCCAGGATCACGACAGCCGCTGCGAGTCCCTTGCGGTAGCAGTCCATCAGCCGCTTTCGGTTCTTGGCGCCGAAGTTATAACCCATGATCGGCATGGCTCCCTGATTCAGACCGAATACCGGCATGAAGATGAAGCCCTGCAGTTTAAAATACACTCCCAGTACAGCCACCGCCGTAGCAGAACTGGCAATGATCCCGTTATAGAAGAAGATCAAAAATGATCCAATCGACTGCATGATCATGCCCGGAAGTCCTACGGCATAGATGTCTTTCACCACCTGCCAGTCGACCTTGAAATGGCGTATGGTAATGGTGACGTCTCTCTTCTTGCGGAAGAAAATGAAGAAAGCAACAGAAACAGAAACCAGCTGTCCGGTTATCGTTGCCAGCGCAGCACCGGCCACCTCCATCCTGGGAAGGCCAAAGAGGCCAAAGATGAAAATGGGATCCAGGATCAGATTGGTCACAGCACCGCACATACTGATCACCATGGGAGCGATCATATTTCCGGTGGCCTGCAGCACCTTCTCCA
>CAMOGZ010000073.1 GCA_946614405.1 uncultured Eubacterium sp.
TTCACTCACCGTGAGACCGCCGTTGACACATGCCAATATGGCCACCCCTCTTGCCTCTCCGACATGGATGACCGTCTTCGCATTGTTATTGAAGAAAAGTTCCTCAATGGCAGCTTCCTCAGGATGATACTTCTCGATGATGGCACACAGCTCACTGTACAGATGCTCCAGCCGGAGAGGCATCTCCGTCCCCGCATCGGTAGTGATCGAGCCGTAATCCACCGCCTGAAAATGGTTTCCCTTCATATCCAGGACCGACCATCCCATGATGGCATATCCCGGGTCGATTCCCAATATCCTCATTGAATCCCCCATTCATTAATTTCGTGACTATTTTATCATAAGAACACCCGTTTGTCTATTCCATGCCACCAAAAACTGTGTTATAATTACAAAAAGAAGGTATGCGTCGTATGCATATTTCTATGGGGGGACAATTATGCGTTATTCAAGACAGAACAAGATTTTAGAACTGATTGCTAACAATGAGATCGAGACACAGGACAAACTGGCCACCCTGCTGAAGAGTGAAGGTTTTGAAGTGACTCAGGCTACCATTTCCAGAGACATCAAGGAGCTGCAGCTGATCAAGGTGCTCTCCTCCTCCGGAAAGTATAAATATGCCGTCAGCACACGCCATGATGCGCCCATCTCGGAACGGTTTATCAAGATTTTCCGGGAGACCATCATTTCCTTTGCCTCAGCTCAGAACCTGATCATTATCAAGACCCTCTCCGGCTGCGGCGCTGCTGCCGGTGAAGCCGTAGACTGCATCGATCTTCCGCATGTTGTCGGAACCGTTGCAGGCGATAACACGCTTCTTTTGATAGTAGATCATGAAGAGAACGTAGAAGAGATCCTGTCCGTATTCAATGACATGATCATCATGAGAAATAAGAAGTAATTCAATATGCTTCAACATCTGCTGATTAAAGACTTTGCTATTATAGAAAATATAGAAATTGCATTTGAAGACGGTCTGAACGTCATTACCGGTGAGACCGGATCCGGTAAATCCATTGTGATCGAGGCCATCAGCCTGGCACTTGGGAGTCGTGCAGACTCGTCTTTTGTGCGCTTTGGAAAAGATAAGGCAATCATCCAGCTCGCCTGTACTCTCGGCGGGGAAGACTTTGTGCTCACCCGCGAGATCTCTGCGGCCGGAAAGAACCTGTGCCGCATCAACGGCCAGATCGTGACCCTGGGAGAATTGGCCGCCCTGGCCCATCAGATCGCGGACATCCACGGTCAGTATGACAACCAGCTTCTGCTGGACCCGGAGCGTCACCTGTCCCTGGTGGATCATTACGACGCCGGGGTCATCGCACCCATCCGCAGTGAATTCCAGTCCTGCTACGAGGCGTACAAAGCCAAGCGCACAGAACTGGACGCTCTGATCCGTACCCAGAAGGAGAACCAGCGGAAGGCGGACTTCCTCAGATTCGAGGTGGATGAGATCCGGCAGGCTGAGCTTCGGCCCGGCGAAGACCGGGAGCTGACGGAACGGATCGCCCTGCTGCAGAACAGTGAGAAGATCTACCGGGCGCTGGAATCAGCCTATACCCTTCTGGAGGGGGAAGACGCCAACGTGCTGTCGGGACTGGGACAGGTCCAGACCTCGCTGGACTCCGTGCGCCAGTACTCCGGCAAACTGACGGAGATCAGCGCATCGGTCAACGATGCTTACTACGCACTGCAGGATGCCGCAAGTGAAGTCGCCCAATTGAGAGATAATATCGTCTTCTCGCCTGCTGAACTAGATCAGGCCATTTCCCGACTGGACCGGATCGATGAGCTGAAGAAGAAATACGGTCCCGAGATCGAGGATGTCATTCGTTTCGCCGATCAGCAGGAGGAGATCCTTCTGTCCATCGAGCAGTTCGATTCTCAGAAGGCCGTCTTGCAGAAGGATACCCAGGAATGCCTGACCAGACTGAAGAGCGCCGCCGCCAGACTCACAGAAGTCCGGACCGAGAGCGCCCGCAAACTGGGATCCGCCATCCAGCAGGAGCTTCGTGACCTGAATTTCCAGGATGCCAGGATCGAGATCCCCATCTCCCCTGCCCCGGCCATCACATCGGAGGGTGCAGACCATGGAGAGATCATGATTGCGGCGAACCGGGGAGAACCTTTGAAGCCCCTGGTACGTGTGGCGTCCGGCGGTGAGATCTCCCGCATCATGCTGGCCATCAAGAATATCACCGGAGCCGGTGAAGGCACGCCCACCATGATCTTTGATGAGATCGACGCCGGAATCAGCGGCGTCACAGCCAGTATCGTTGGACGCAAGCTGAAGGAGATCGCAGAGCATCACCAGATCATATGCATCACCCACCTGCCTCAGATCGCCGCATGTGGAAATGCCAGCTACCGGATCTATAAGGAATCCGATGACGCCAGCACCTATACCCATGTGGACCGGCTTTCCCCGGAGGAAACCGTAAGGGAGATCGCCCGGCTTCTGGGAGGAGAGATCATTACTGAGACCACGCTTCAGAGTGCGCGGGAACTCATCGAAAGCAGCCGTTAATTGATTTAAAGGCCGCTGCCCTAGGGCAGCGGCCTTTTGCGTGTCACTGATTATTTTACTGCAGGAGGAATACGATCTGCTGTCATATTCATCAGTGCATCGGTGCAAGGCAGCTCATCGATGAGAGCAGCCTCAGCCGGAACGACGAACTTCGGCTCATATGGCTTGAATACGCCGCCCAGGATCTCACCTTCTTCTGCATACTTGTACATCGGAACGGTATCGTTCATTTCTTCGGAGATGTCGAATTCATCCTCGAACGGGAACTCTACTTCGAATACGTGTGCAAGCTCTGCAGCGATCTCCCAGTTCTCGAAGTCAACGTCTTCGTCAACAACCGGTTCCACTGGCATCAGTCTGCGCTCAGTGTTGGTGTAGGTGCCGGCAGCACAGTCAGCGCCTGTTGCCGGGATGATGACGTCAGCCTTCTTGGCGGTCTCTGTCATGTAGACATCGGATACGCCCAGGAACTCCAGTCCGGAGAGATCACAGTTTGTCGGATCCTCACCGAAGATCAGCAGTCCCTTGACTCCTTCCATGGCCTCTGCGCCTGCAGAGATGCCCATGTCTACCAGACCCTGAGAGTTGTTCTTTGGCTTAACTTCCAGGATACCATCACGCGGTTTGCCGATGTGTCCGGACAGCAGGGCGATCATACCGATCATCTCTGCTGCTTCCACAGACAGTACGTTCTGCTGGAAGACGATCATAGCCTTCTTCGCATCTGCGTACTTCTCAGCAACGGCTTCACATTCCTCGCAAGTCTCCACGTCAGCCAGGGAATCTCTGAATGCATCGAATCCCGGAGCATCGGAGGTCTTGCCGATCTTCACCAGATACTTGGCGATTCTCTTCAGGAACTGCAGGCTGTTGTCTACATCGATGACCTTGGCGAAATCCCACTTGTCATCTGCGTCTCCGGTGTTCAGTACGACTACCTGAGCGCCTGCTTCTGCAGCCTGTTTGATCTTATTCCAGATCACCGGGTTGTTCTTCTTCTTGAAGCCCGGAACCAGAATGAAGTTGGTGGAGAGCAGTTCGTCGATGGTGTTCGGGGAAGCCTCGTGGCCTGTTCCCAGAACCTCACAAACTCCGCTCTTTCTCTTATTGAATGTGAAGACCTTTGCATCGATCAGTTCAGCGAACTTCTTGATGGCATAAGCTTCTTCATTGGTATATCTGTCGGAGATGGATACGGCGATGCTGCCGGAACCATTTCTGACCTTGACAGCTTCCAGTTTCTTCGCCATCATGACGAATGCTTCGTGGTAGTCTGTCATACGGAAATCGTCGCCGTCCTTGATCATCGGATCAACCAGCTTGCCTTCCAGAGCAGCGGCGTCGAAGCCCCACTTACCCTTTCCGCAGCTGATTCCGGCATTGACGAATCCTTCCTTATCCGGATTTGCCTTGATCAGCATATCACCATAGGATTCTACCTCCAGGGAACATCCCACAGAGCAGAATGCGCAGGTGGTGCAGGTGACATCGGTGTCAACCGGAACTTCCTTCTGGACAGACTGTCTCTCCTGGAGAGCGCCTACCGGACATACGCTGACGCACTGTCCGCAGGACTCACATCCGGATTCAGCCAGCTTCTTGCCCATGTTCGGAAGAACGACGGTATCGAATCCTCTGTTGACCAGACCCAGAGCGCCTACGCCCATGACCTCGTCACAGACTCTGACGCACAGTCCGCACAGGATACACTTGTTCGGATCTCTTACGATGAACGGATGATCATCTTCGAACTCAGTCAGGTTCTTCTCACCGCAGAAACGGTCAGACTTGACGCCGTACTGGTTAGCCAGCTCGATGAGTTTGCACTCGAAGTAATCGTGGCATCCGCATTCCAGACATCTGTTTGCTTCCGCAACAGCCTGGTCTTCTGTCAGTCCATTGAATACGACCTCAGAGAAGTTGTCCTTGCGGTCTTCAGCAGACAGCTGATCTGCCTTCTCACGGAACATTCTCTCTCTGTCTTCGAAGGTCTTCTCGGTAACATCGTCTCTCTCTACGAAGAACGGCTTCTCGTACTTGATGGCCTCTCCGTTCAGATAAGAGTCGATGACAGTTGCTGCCTTTCTGGCATCTGCAATTGCTTCAACAGCGATGGAGATCTTATCGTTACCGCAGTCTCCTCCGGCGAATACGCCAGGCATGCTGGTCATGAAGGTATCCGGATCGTATGCGATGGCATTCTTTCTGGTCTTCTCTACGTCGAACAGACTGGAATCAACTGCCTGTCCGATGGCCAGCAGCATGGTGTCGATCTGGATGGTCTCGGTCTTGCCTTCGATCGGCATCGGACGACGACGTCCGGACTCATCAGGCTCACCCAGTTCCATGCACTGCAGGACAACTTCCTTAACGTGACCATTCTCGTCCTTTATGATTTCCAGAGGATTGGTCAGGTTCTTGAAGATAACGCCTTCTTCTTCTGCTTCTTCGATCTCAAGCAGATCAGCCGGCATCTCGTCCTTGGTTCTTCTGTAAATATTGTAAACTTCCTTGGCTCCCAGTCTTACAGCGGTACGGCAGCAGTCCATAGCAGTGTTACCACCGCCGACGATAGCGACCTTCTCACCGAAGTCGATAGGCTCGTTGCGTACAACCTTACGCAGGAAATCGATACCGCCGATGACGCCGTCAGCGTCCTCGCCCGGGCATCCTACGCCTGTGGAGATCCATGCACCGATTCCCAACAGAACTGCATCAAAGTCATTTCTGACGGTCTCGAACGGCATGTCCACGCCGATCTTGGTGTTCGGAACGATCTCTACGCCCATAGCCTCGATCAGAGCGATCTCATTGTCCAGGACTTCCTTCGGCAGTCTGTACTCAGGGATTCCGTAACGGAGCATTCCGCCCAGCTTCGGCATTGCGTCGAAGATGGTTACGTCATGTCCCTGCTGACGCAGGAAGTATGCAGCAGACAGACCCATGGGGCCACCGCCGATGATGGCGACGGACTTGCCGGTGTCCTCTGCGATCTCCGGAATATAGGACTCTTCCTCCAGCAGATCCTGATCTGCAGCAAATCTCTTCAGAGCCATGATGCTGATGGGCTCATCCACCAGACCTCTTCTGCAGGCGTCCTCGCAAGGATGCGGGCAGACACGTCCGATACTTGCCGGAAGTGGGATCTTATCCTTGATCAGTTCATTGGCCTTCTCATATTCGCCGTTGGCGATGAGGCCTACGTAACCCTGGCAGTCAGTTCCTGCCGGGCAAGCCAGTGTGCACGGACCCTGGCAGTCACCATTATGGTTGGAAACCAGCAGTTCCAGGTTGGTCTTTCTGGATTCCAGAACTCTCTCTGTGCTGGTCATGACCACCATTCCCGGTGCGATCTCAGTAGCACAGGCTTTGCAGAGTTTGGGGTTGCCTTCTACTTCTACCACGCAGATTCCGCAGGCGCCGTAGATGGCAGTTCTTTCATCATAGCAAAGAGTCGGAATAAAGATATCATTTTCCCTTGCAACCTCAAGAATCGTCTGTCCAGGAAGGCCGAATACTTCTTTGCCATCAATATTCATTCTGAATTTTTTCATGTTGACTCCTCCTTCCTACTTTCTGATGATTGCATTGAAGTTACAATGCTCTTCACACTTGCCGCACTTGATGCACAGATCCTGATCGATCACGTGCAGACCCTTTCTCTCGCCGCTGATAGCGTTGACCGGGCAGTTGCGTGCGCAGAGCGTACATCCCTTACATGCATCGGTGATCTCGAAGTGGATCAGAGCACGGCAGGACTTGGCTGTGCAAGTATGGTTGTAGATATGATCTTCATACTCATTGCGGAAGTAACGGATGGTGGAAAGTACCGGGTTCGGAGCTGTCTGACCCAGACCGCACATAGCGCCGTCCTTGATCTTATTAGCCAGCTCTTCCAGTCTCTCGATGTCTCCATCCTGACCTTCGCCCTTGGTGATGCGTTCCAGGATCTCCAGCATTCTCTTGGTTCCCAGACGGCAGTAGTTGCACTTACCGCAGGATTCCTTCTTGGTGAAGTCCAGGAAGTATCTTGCCATGTCTACCATGCAGGTATCCTCGTCCATAACGATCATACCGCCGGATCCGACGATGGCTCCGGTCTTGACGATATCCTCATAGGTTACCGGAGTGTCAGCCAGAGATGCAGGAATACATCCGCCGGAAGGTCCGCCCATCTGGACAGCCTTGAACTCTCTGTCATTCTTGATTCCGCCGCCGATGCCGTAGATAACGTCCTTGACCTTCAGACCCATAGGTACTTCTACCAGTCCGCCCTTCTTGATCTTTCCGGCCAGGGCGAATACCTTGGTACCGGTGGAAGGTGCCTTACCCAGCTTGGCAAAGGCTTCTCCGCCGTTTTCGATGATCCATGCCACGTTGGCATAGGTTTCTACGTTATTGATGTTGGTGGGCAGCTGCCAGTATCCCTTGGCTGCAGGGAATGGCGGCTTCAGTCTCGGCATACCTCTCTCACCCTCCAGGGATGCGATCAGCGCGGTTTCCTCACCGCATACAAAGGCTCCCGCACCGGCCTTGATACGAATATCAAAATCGATGGAAGTGCCGAAGATGTTCTTGCCCAGGAATCCCTTCTCTCTTGCCTGTGCCATAGCGATCTCCAGTCTCTTGATAGCCAGAGGATACTCAGCACGGCAGTA
>CAMOGZ010000074.1 GCA_946614405.1 uncultured Eubacterium sp.
GGACGAGCTGACAACATAGGCCTCCCAGCCAAAGCAGACGGGGATTCCCAGCTCCTCACCGATCTCCCGGATCGCCGCAAGCAGTGTGTCATTCTCATTAGCCGGAAGGATGAAGTCCACCCCCGCAAAGGCTTTCCGGGATTCTTCATCCCCCGCCGCAAGCTCCATACAGAGAAAGCGGTCTGCAAGACCGCTTGCCGGAGCCCCGGGGTCCCGGTCGATCAGCAGCGTCTCCATGCCGGCGAAATGTGCCAGCAGGCAGGCTTCCGTCCCCTGTAATTTTCCTCCGATGATGGCTACTTTCATTTCCGAAGTACCTCATTCATATAATCAATATACTCCCGGCGGGTGGCGATCCGAAGTCCCATCTCCCCGAGGATCCGGGATGCTTCTTCGATGGTCCTGCCGCCGGTATCAACGTCCATTACGCTGTGGGCCACACCCATGAGTCCCGACATAGGCGGAATAATGGATGTGATCAGATTGGCCCCGGCATCGATGCGGTCCTTCAGGCCGCTGATGCCATCCACGTCCAGAGACGCGGGGATCAGTGCCTCGGGATAAAGGCTGCGCATGAGTCCGATGATCTTCAGTTCTCTGCTTCGGTCCGGGGTCTCGCTGTGCTCCATGGGGCTTCCCTCCTGGGGCACAAAGCTCATAACGCGGCATTGCCGGGCCCCGATCTCGCCCATGGTAAGCAGGGAATCCGCGACGTCCTCGCTGGTCTCTCCCACTCCCGCCAGAAGCCCTTCCTCGATGAGCATTCCGCTGTCCCGGGCATAGAGCTTGGCGTTCATTCTCTCGTCATAGTCCTGCCCGATCCGCAGTTTCCCGAAAAGGTCACGGTTATGAGTCTCCTGGTACAAAGCATACCAGTCCGCTCCTGCCTCCCGCAGTTTGTCGATCACCTCATGGCTCACCACGCCCGGGGATACCATCACCGGGGTACCGTAATCCTGCTTGATGGTCCTCACGATATTGGCGAATGTGGCAAAGGCCTCCTGGTGATACAGAGGATCTTCTCCAGTGGTGAGGTCGATGAGATCCACCCCGGAGTCGATAAGGGCTTTGGCGTAGGCCAGAGCTTCCTCTTCGCTCTTCCGATAGCGTTCGATCCCGTTATCCCTGCGGAAGTAACAGAAGTTGCAGTTGTTTCTGCAATATGTTGAAAAATAGACGAATCCGTAGGCAAAGATCTTATCTCCCTGGATCTTGCTGCGGATCCTTCTGGCATTCTGAAACAGCTCGTCAGAAACCGCCGGATCCTCACTGTCAAGGATCCGGACGATTTCATCTCTGCTGAAATTGTTCTTGTCCATATTAAAACCTCATGGCCATCATATATTCATTCTGGAACTCCGGTTCCGTGGCCAGCTGTATGTGTTCGATGCTGCGGACGCAGTCCTCCGCCTCCTTCTGGAACTTCCGGGAAAGGAGGATCATAGAGGCGCCGATGCCGGCGGAATTGCCCAGAGAGAAGATCTTCTCTTCCGGGATCTTCGGCAGAAGTCCGATATTGATGGCGCTGGATTTGCTGATATAGTTTCCGAAAGCCCCGGCAATGCTGATCCTTGACAGGCTCTCATCGGTGACTCCGATGACGTTCATCATGATCCGGAAACCGGCGGATATGGCAGCCTTGGCAAGCTGTACCTCGCGGATGTCTTTCTGGGTGATGAGGACATCCGGATTCTCGCCTTTTCCGTCGTAGAGGACGAAATCATTGACTCCGTCTTCGGAGCGGACGCAGGCGATCAGCTTCTCCGGAACACCCTTCTTTGCCAGGCGGTCCGGCGGCAGAAGCCGCCCGTTCTTATCCACGATCTTGCAGCGGATCAGTTCGCCTACGGCATCGATGATGCCGGAGCCGCAGATCCCGATGGGAATCTCGTCTCCGATGATGCCAAGTTCCACACCCTCTTCCGACAGAGTGACCTTCTCGATGGCACCGGCTGCAGCACGCATTCCCTGGCGGATGGAACTGCCCTCAAAGGCCGGTCCCGCCGCGGTGGAGCAGCAGACTGCCTTACCGTTTCCGGAGGCCACCAGTTCTCCGTTGGTACCGATGTCGATGAAGAGATGCCCCTCATCCCGGTCCATGAGATCCGTGGTGATCACGCCGGCGGTGATATCCGAGCCAACATGACCGGCGATGTTGGAAACAAGGTAGCATTCCGCCATCTCATTTCCTCTGAGCCCAAAGGCCGCAGCTCTCTCCGTGATCCCGTCGATGTAGATCGGTGAGAAGGGAGAGACGGAAAGCTGCTCCGGATCCACTCCGGCAAAAATGCAGCTCATGGTCGTATTTCCAACCACCGTGAAACGATAGATGTTCTCACGGCGGATCTTATTTTCTTTTTCAAATGTATCAATGGACTCATTGATACGGGAAAGCAGCATGTCGTGGAGTCTGCCGAGGTTGTCGGCTTTGTTCTCCATGACGTAGGTGATGCGGGAGATCACATCGGCTCCGTAAGGGCCCTGGGGGTTCGTGAAGGCATCCACTGCAATGGACCTGGCCGTGGCAAGATCCCAGAGCATGACTACCACGGTGGTGGTTCCGATGTCCACGGCTACGCCGTAGCACCGGCTGCTGCAGTCTCCCGGCTCGCAGTCGATGACCTTGCCATCCCGAAGGGTCAGTGTCATATCCCGGCGCTCCCGAAGGATCTGAGGGATCTTCCGATAGGCCGCGATGGTGAACTCTGCTTCTGTATCGCCCAAAGCCTCCCGGATCCGGTCCTCATCACTTTCGGACTCTTTCAGCGTGGTCTCCGGGATCTGGAGATAGACCTTGCGGATCCCACTGTCCGGAGTGAATCCCTCCGGAAGCCGGATCAGTTTCCGCTTCCGTGCCGCCGTAGTGTAGGTATCCGGCAGTTCCACCACCAGGTCCTCTGTCACATGATGGCAGCAGGCCAGACGGATCCCGCTCTGTATATCCTCTTCACTGAGTTTGCCGTGAGGATCCTCGCACTCATCCGCAGACCCTGAGACGATCTTCACACGGCATTTGCCGCATGTCCCTGCTCCGCTGCAGTTTCCGTCGATGGCAACGCCGGCGCAGGCTGCCGCCTCCAGGACGGTCATACCCGGCTCTGCATCCCATGTGATCCCTTCCGGCATAAACGTGATTCTCATAATGTCTCCTTATTCTTTCTGGCCCGCACCACGCAGAACTCGCATCCCCTGTGGTTGCCTACGCACTGCAGACACTCCGGTTCCGGCATCAGATCGTAGTCTCCATCCAGGACGAAGAACAGACCGGATATGGATTTCTGGGGGATCATCAGTCCGCTCTCCTTGATCCTGACGCCGATGCGGGAGGAATCCAGCACCTGTCCGAATTTCTTGGTATCGATCACGGGCATGCCAAAGTACCCCGGACCAAATTCCGGAGTAAGCTGCAGGCCATGGTCCTTACCGAATCGCTCCTCCATGTCCTTCTTCAGTTTCAGGATCAGCACGTCGGTCCCGGCGTCCACATAACTGGTCCCCCAGATGTCGGCGTAGAGGAAGTCCATGATGTTCTCTTCACTGGAGAAATACATCTCCCCCACGGTCAGCATGTAAATATAGATCCCCTTCACCACATCATCCGGGATCTGATGAAAGTAATTGCAGGTGAGGATGGTCCCATCTGCATCGATCTCCCCATTATGATAGGATTCCGGTCCGTAGAAGGAAACCAATGCCTGAATATTGATGCCGTCCAGGCCGTCTTCTCTGACCTTGCGTCCCATGTCCATCATCTTCTGATGCTTGCGTGTGGTGAGGTCAAACTTGCAGGAATCGATAAACCTCTGTTCCGCGTAAGGGTAAGTCTCCTGCTCTTCGATGTGTAATAATCTGGGATTCATTCTTCTTCCTTTTTCTTCTTCTCGATCAGGATCATTGCCACCCGTACCGCGTCCAGCGCATTCTCGCTATACCCGTCTGCTCCGATCTTACGCGCCCAGCGCGAAGTACAGGGAGCTCCCCCGACCATTGTGATAAATCGATCTTTCGCTTCTGTTTCCACCAGAAGCTTCTCCAGTTTCTTCTGTTCTGCAAGGGTGGATGTGAGGAGTGCTGAGGTGCCGATGATATCGGCATTATATTCCTTCGCTTTCTCCAGGATCGTCTCCACCGGGACTTCACAGCCAAGATCATAAACCTTGAATCCGGCGGTCCGGAGGGTGGATGCCACAATTCCTTTCCCTATGTCATGGACATCCCCTGCCACGGTGGCAAGCACCACAGTGCCTCTTACCGGAGCAACTTCCTCGCGTTTCTCATTCAGGATCCCCAGGATCTCATCTGTGATATTCTTCATAACCTGGGCAGCATAAATCAGCTCGGGCAAAGATATGATTCCCTTATCAAACCGTTCCCCCAGCTGCTCGTTTCCGGCACTATATCCTTTTACAAGAAGGTCCAGAAGGTCCATATCCTGCTCTTTCGCCATAGCAAGAACCTCATTCGCCTTCGTCTCATTTGCTTCCATGATGGCTTCTGCTGCTTCTTGATATAACGCCTGCTTATCGATCACTTACCTGCCTCCTGATTCAAAATTAATAATTATACATTATCATCTTACCACAACCGCGCTTTTTCTGGAAGACAAAGTAAGAAAATGGCATAGAAATCTATGCCATTTTCGTCAAATCATGTTCATTTGCGTCTATCATTCCGGCCTCTAGCGATACCCTCACTCTCTACTCCTTGCAGAGGGCTCCGGGCCCCGCCTTCGGAACTACTCCTTGCAGAACCGCCGGCGATCGCCTGGCAGATGAATGCGCAAAACATATTGTTTATCAGATCTCTGATTATTTGATACCAGCTCTCTCCTTGAACTTTTCAACGGAGTTGATCTTGATACCAAGCGCTTCAGCAATTCTGAATTTCGCGGCCATACCGTTGTTCTCCTCAGCACATGGCTCTACATGTGCAAGGCCCAGACCCTTGTCTGTACGAACGTCGGTCATGGTTACGACATCGTGGAGATCTTCTACAGAGACTCCCAGCTTCTCGGCAACATAAGCTTTCGCTTCATCGATCTTCATTCTCTTTGACATCTGCATACGCAGTACCAGATCTCCGGCAGTACGTACGCCGCCCATTCCTGCACAGATCGCGTGAGTTGCCTCAGCTCCGATAGGATCACCTACGCCTACCTAGAACCCGTCGACTTTACCGATCTCTACCAGTGCCTTGTCTGCTCTGGAGAGGGTGTCGCTGGGCATATTCTCGGTCATCGGTGTTCCGCAGACGCCCATTCCTACGTCTGCATGGACCGGGATCTCAGCAACATCGGTACAAGCCTTGACGAATGTGATAACTCTTGCAATGTTCCATGGGAACGACTTGTTGCAGTTGGTATTGACAACGACACCGAAGATGTCTGCGCCTGCCTTCTCGGCGATCTTGACCTGCTTATGCGGATACATTCCGGCAAGTCTCTGGCCGTCATACTTCAGTTTGCCGTGCATTCCCAGAACGAATTCTCCTGCCATACCGACTTCAACGGCAAGATCCGGGAATCTGCGTTTGATCTCTTCGGTAGCCTTCAGAGCTGCCAGGAAGTCTGCGTCTCCTGCGGCGCCGCAGGTATCCAGGTTGATGCCGTCTGCACCAACATCATATGCCTGCTCTGCCACAAACAGGATGTCCTTTACGGACAGATCCACAGCTTCTTCCTGTGCTGCCAAAGCTTCCTTGATCTTTCCTTCCGGGAGAAGTGTCGCCCAGTTCCCCACCGGACCGTCCGGTTCCGTATAGAACCCCAGATCCGGCATGCCTCCGAAGAACAGCGGCATAGTGCTGATATTCAGAGCCTGTTTCAGGGTGCTTGCATCACGCTTGGCGACACCCTTGGCGGTCTTGTAGTTGTAGTCTGTGTTTCCGACGTCAACGGAGTCGCAACCCAGAACTCTCTCGTAGATCAGGACCTCGGTCTCCTTGACCACCGGAAGCTGACTCTTTACATTGATCTTGTAGCCGCCGGAGTCATTGGTCAGAACGATCTGTTTCCCCGGCTCTACGCCTACAACGGTTCCCGGCATGGTGATGATCTCATAGAGTTTCTCGAAATCCTCTTCGCTGAGGGGATCGATCTTGCCTCTCATGACGGCATCATCAATACCCGCCTGCATGTCGGCACGGATCTCTTCTTCGGTCATATACAGACCGGATCCGTCACCCATGCGAGTGAAATACTTCTTATCACCCATGTATCGCATACCTCCCTTCAAGTATAGCCGAATTGATTAACTGTGCTTGGCCTGGAACTTAGCCAGCTCCTCTGCCTCTTCCTCGCCCTCGACGACGATATCGTGGATCGCCTTCTTGACGTCGTCCGGCAGCGGCGTGACCTTATAGTTCTCAAGAATGTCAATGGCCTGTTCGTTGGCCACCTGATCCATTGTCTTGGAACCATTCTTCTCCCAGTTCTCGCGCATTCTTCTATTGATGAGGTTGGTAGTGGACAGTTCTTTGCGCATGTACTTCATGGTATGCTTCTGAGCCAGGTAATTTCCGGCAGGCCCTACTGCCTTGATTACGTCCAGAGCCAGCGTGTCCTTATTGACCGGGATACCCTGAAGAATTCTCCTCGTCATCTTCACGAATTCCTGGTCCATAAGCAGCTGCTCATAGCTCATGGTCATTCCCATCTCCAGCATGCCCATTCCATAAATGACGTTACTTCCGGTGACAGCCGGCAGCAGACAGGTCATGGTCTTCTCATGTCCCAGCTGCTCGTCGAAGCATTTGCTGTCGCCCTACGTGCCGCCTACATTGGTTGGGATGCCGTAGTAATGTCCGATCTGGCCAACTGCCGCACCGCACATTGCGTGCTCCGGCGCTCCTACAGGAGACTGTGCCGTCTTCATATCCATGATGGTCGTGGATGTACCATACAGGATCGGGTTGCCCTTGTTAACAAGCTGTGCCAGGACGATTCCTCCCAGGATCTCTGCGTTGGTGCAGACCAGGGTTCCGGCAAGTGTCGCCGGGGTGGTCCCGCCACAAAGCCCCATAGACAGGATATCGATGGGCAGACCGTGGTCTGCAGACAGCTTGATGATGCTGGTCTCATTCTCGTTGATCTCCAGCGGGCTGTTCGGGCAGGCTCC
>CAMOGZ010000075.1 GCA_946614405.1 uncultured Eubacterium sp.
GGTGGACTGTCGAGCAGCGACGGGTCCAAGCCGCCTGAATAAGGCGGCGCAGGACGGCGGATGCGGAGCATCCGTGTAACTCCCTTCATCCGCTCCAAGAAAAATACCCCGTCAGGGGGATTTTTTCTTGGAATTGACGAAGTTGGGAGTCGAACCCTGTACTTTTATCGCGACCCATTCGCCTGGCTCGGCTTCTTGTAATCGGTGTAACTGGTAATTCCCTCACCCATATTGGGATGGAAGTGGGAGTAGATGGTGTCGGCTCCGAAGGCCACCACCAGGATGATGCACAGCGGCACCAGCCAGCCCTTTCGGAGGTGGCTGATCATGGCGTCCAGTACCGGGATCAGCAGATAGATGGCTATGGCTCCGCCCACGGCGAAGACGAAGAGCCCTTCCGCACAGATGCGGCCGTCCAGATTCAGGAAGTAGCCGGTGTAATCCCACCAGCGCTGGCCTCTGGTGACTTCCATGTACCATGAGGTAGTGAATTCCAGCACGCCGCAGAGGAGCACGATGAGGGCGATCTCCATCGCGGGCTTGCTGCGCCATCTCGCCAAGAGTATCAGGATGAAGGTGATGCCGCTTCCATAGATCGGCAGCCACGGACCCTGCATGATTCCGCGGTTGACGAATACGCCGTCGGTGATGAGGTGCAGGCTGACCTCCCAGGCCCATCCGATGACGGAGAAGACGAAGAAGATCAGGATCACGGACCAGATGGTATAAGTGCGCAGGAAGTGGATGTTCCGGACGATCCGGTTTTGTTTATCCTGCCACCGCGGATTCAAACGCTGGGGATAGATGCGGCCCTTGATCACGGCACGATCCTCCCGGATCTGCTGACGGCGGTTGTCCACCTCGTCATAAGCGCGTTTCTCTTCCGTCGATCCGACCCACAGCCCGAAGTTCTTAGCGATGAATGCCCGGGTCTTCGGCAGTGTGACGCGGTGCTCGTCGATGTAAGCCTTCTGCTCTTCGATGTCGGAGTAGACCTCCCGGAGGTGCATTTCCTCATCCTTCTCGAAGAGATAAGTATCATTCAGCATATCTGCGCCGGAGATATTCTTCTCCTTCGCCAGCTTGCGAAGCTCGGTATAATACTCACTGTAGGTGGCGACGCTGTAGGGTACGGTCCAGAAGATCTCACTGAGACCCAGGGTAAGGAATCCCAGAGTATGCCATCCGATGAAAGACAGATCCAGAACGAAGCATTCCCATTTATGTCCGTCCATCATCCTGCGGGAGAGGGTGACGGCGTCTCGGGGCCGGATGTCCGGATTCTCTGCCACGATATACGGTACCATCTTATAGGAATAGAACTTGATGGGTCCGCCGATAATGGTCAGGGCCCACAGGAACTGAAAGATATTGGTCAGAAGCAGTGTCAGGGAAGCGCGGACCCACCGGCGTACCAGCTTGAAGTGGAGGAGATGCCCGATGGGAACGTTCTCATACATTCTGGCTTCCAGGAACATTCTTCGCAGGATCGCCTGGTAAAGATTCTGCACAAAGACGTAGATCATGATGCTGATCAGACCAACCAGCAGCACCAGAAGACCATTTCCGATACTCTTGGACTTGGTCAGAGAACTCAGCGTCGCACCCAGCTCCAGGTAGAACTTGCCGGAACTGAAGAAGTTTACGATAGGAGCAAGCTGTCCCCGGGTGTGACCCAGGACAGGATCCTCCTCCTTGCCCTGTTCATAGGCTTCCATCTGCTGGTCGGCCTTCTCTTCTCCGGCTTCCAGGTCGCCCTCTGCAATATCGTTCAGGACTTGTTCATGGACGGCTGTACTGCTGGCCTTCAGCGGTCTGTATCCCACGGACTGATGGGTCCCGTCGCCGGAGGTGATCTCGTAAGCGGATTCCGCCATCACCTTGGCGAATCCGAATTCCTCGCAGTAGAAGATGGATACGAGACACAGAAGCACCAGAAGTACGTAATGGGTCTTTACGACCTTGCGCCCTGATTTTTTCATTTCTTTTCTTGTTCTCATACTTTCCCTCTTTTCTGAATCACTGGATGTCAATTACTGCAATCTCGCTGATGGTACCGATCCTAAGGGGCGGTCCGTAGAATCCCACACCGGAGGTGACCACCACGTCTGTATCGCCCCACTTCTTCAGGCCATAAGACTGATTCGCAGTGAGACGGGAATAAATATTTCCCGGGAACAGCTGCCCGTCATGGGTGTGCCCGCTGACGCTCATGTTCACGCCCAGGTCACTGAGCTGTTCCAGTTCCGAAGGCTCATGCTGCAGAAGCAGGTACATGCCTTCGCCCCTGGCTTTTGCCTCTTCCATCAACAAAGCCATATCGGCCCGCTTCTTCACACCATCGCCGGGGCGGCTCTCGTCCCGTCTTCCGATGAGGATGATGCCGGTATCACCCACCTTGGTGACCTCGTCGGTGAGAAGGGTCCAGCCGCAGTCCCTCAGGAAGGGCGCCATGCCCGGATTCCTTTCGGCGTTGCTTCCGTCATAGGTAAATCCTCCCAGAAGTGGCTCATCCACATCATGGTTGCCGTAGATCACATACGTGCCATACTTTGCCCGGATCTTCTTCATGATGGAGGAATAGGTATCGGGGTCCCCCATGGCGGAGAAAGAACTGGTAACGATATCCCCTGCCACCAGCACCAGATCCGCATCCTGCTCGTTGATGCGGGCGATCATATCCTCGTAGATCTTCTGGTGGGAGTTGACGCCGATGTGCAGATCCCCGATCAGTACGATGCGGATCGGCTTCTGCAGATCCATCTCTTCTTTCGCGACCCGGTAGTTGGTGACCTTCACATCCGTTGCGGTGCGCACGCCCCAGATGTTCAGCCCCACGGTCACAGCCAGAAGAAGGATCAGCATGATGCAGGCAGGTCCTCTGGCCCAGGGGCCTTTTCGGCGGGTGACCAGCTTTCGAATCAGTCGGAACAGTTCAACGAACAGCAGCATGCCGAAGAAGTACAGGACGAATCCCAGGATCACGTTCCCCCATCGCTGGAAGAAATGATCCAACGGCCCGTCCGGTATCAGAGCCCCAATCAGGGGAAATGCCAGTGCCAAGAGGACCAGAAGAAGGATCAGAAAACCAGATCGGCTGAGGCTTCCCTTCCTCCTGCCGGGCAGAGCGCCCCGCAGAGCAGGGAAGAGCAGCAGAATACAAAGCAACATGAATATGCCATAGATAGAAACTAAGATTGCCAGCTTCATAGAGATTCCTTTCTTTTGAATATTCACACTATTGTGTCTCTATTATACTGCTTGCGCAAAGACCGTTCAAGATAATATAATGGCAGAAGGAGGTGGAACTGTTGAAATATCCTAACATTACGCCGGCGGTCTTCCGGGACCGGCCGAACCGTTTCGTGGCTCACGTGGAAATAGACGGTGTCCTGGAGACGGTCCATGTTAAGAATACCGGCCGCTGTCGTGAGCTTCTGATCCCGGGCTGCGAGGTCTGGCTCACCCGGTCCGACAATCCCAAGAGAAAGACGCAGTACGATCTGGTGGCGGTCAGAAAGTCCACCGGGATCCTGTTCAACATAGACAGTCAGGCCCCCAACAAGGTGGTGAAGGAATGGCTGGAGACCCGGGACTATGATCTGATTCGGCCGGAGTTTACCTATGGCGATTCCCGCATCGACTTCTGTATGGAGAAGGACGGGCAGAAGTACCTGATGGAAGTAAAGGGCTGCACCCTGGAGATCGATGGGGTCGGATATTTCCCGGATGCACCTACGGAGCGCGGGGTGAAGCACCTCCGGGAGCTGGCAAAGGCCGCCCGGGAGGGGTATCACAGTGCGGTGGCCTTTGTGATCCAGATGGACGGCGTTAGCGAAGTAAGACCCAACACGGAGACGCACCCGGAGTTCGGCACAGCGCTGGCGGAGGCGGAGGCAGCAGGCGTGGAGATCCTGCACCTGCGCTGCCACGTAGAGCCAGATGAATTGTATATTGTGAATTAAGATAAGAAAGAGGAGAGAGAACATGAAGAAAATGATGAAACGAGCGGCCCTGACGGGGGCTCTGATCTGCCTTCTGTTGGCTTTGTTCACGGTGTGCGCCTATGCCGCGGAGCAGAAGGTGGACGCCATATCCTACAAGATGGACCTGAAGCTGGATGCGAAGAAGAACACCCTGACGGAGAAGGTCACCATCCGGGTGAAGAATAACACGGGCAAGACGGTGAAGGAGCTTTGCCTGCGGGACATGACCCCGGCGGTGCTGAAGTATGACATGAAGAACTATGGCTATGATAATAAGAAGCTGAAGACCCGGGTGAGCTCCGTGACCCTGAAGGGCAGCAAGAAGAAGCTGAAGCTGCGCTATGCCAAGGGCAAGACCGTGATCTGGGTCAAACTGGGCAAGAAGGGAAAACTGAAACCCGGGGAGACCGGAGCCGTCGTGGTGAAGATGAAGACGGACATCCCCAAGCGTCAGGACCGGTTCGGCTGGCAGAAGACCAAGAATGGCCGGCACTATGCGCTGTCCTTCTGCTTCCCTTATCTGGCGGACAACCGGAACGGCAAGTGGCAGAAGGATCCATACTTTGACGATGGGGAAAGCCGCAGCTGGGACCTGGCCAACTATTACGTGACATTCCGGGCGCCCAAGGGGTATATGGTCGCGGCAACGGGCACCGGCAAGACCAGCAAAGGCGTGACGAAGATCACGGCGAAGAAGGTCCGGGACTTTGCCATCGTGGCCTGTGATTTCATGAAGAAGGACACCTTCCGGGTGAAGGGGGTCCGGGTGAACAACTATTACCTGAAGGGGAAATATCAGAAGACCTATCGGAAGTTCTCGAAGATGGTAGCAAAGGACAGCCTGCGGATCTTCACGGAACAGATCGGGAAATATCCATATAAAGAGCTGGACATCGTCCCCTGCAACTTCGGCATGGGATACGGAGGGATGGAATATCCCGGCCTGGTGATGACCAACGCCGCATCCTTCCTCAGCGGAAGCTACTGCGACTGCTGGTCCCTCAGCGATGGTCTTTCCCATGAGATCGGGCACCAGTGGTTCTATGCCGTGGTGGGGAACCGGGAATACCGGGAAGGGTGGATCGACGAAGGATTCACCTCTTATCTGGAGAAGGATGTCTATGGCCTGACGGACTGCGAGGCCAACCGCTACCTGCGGAAGATCGATAAGATGGTCTCCTCCATCGAAGCGTGGCGGGCGGACCGGGACGATCTCATCGCCACCGCCCGGCAGGACTGGAAAGGGACCAAAATCAATACGGCGCCGGGCAAGTACTCCGGCGGGCAGGAGTACGGTCCCGCGGAATACGACGAGTCGTATATGTTCCTGCAGGAGGTCCGGCTGCAGCTTGGGGACAAGCGGTTTGCGGAATTCCTCCGGGACTACTACAAAGCCTTCCGTTTCAAGGTGGTCACCACACGGGACGTGGTGAAGATGATCCGGTCCTATGACAACAGCAAAGAAATGAATGAGATCCTGAACTTCTACATCAGGATGTAATAAAACAGGGCAGCCTCATGGCTGCCCTGAAACGTTCTGCAATTACTCGGAGTCGTTCCTTACATAGCCTGTGCAGCGGCACAGCGCATCGAAGGACTCCTCACTGATGTCATGCTCGATCTTGCAGGCGTCCTCTCTGGCCACCTCCGGATCGACACCGAGACTGATCAGGAAATCCGTGAGCATCTTATGACGCTCATAGATGGTGGATGCGATCTTCATCCCGGACTCGGTCAGGTTGATAAGACCGTCCGGATCCATGGTGATATAACCGCTCTCCCGCAGGTGCTTGGTCGCATAGGAAACACTGGGCTTGGTCACGCCGAGATGTCCTGCCACATCGATGGAACGGACATAACCGTGCTCTTCCTTCAGCATCAGCATAGCCTCCAGATAGTCTTCTGCGGATTTATTGATCTGCATATAATTTACCTCGTACATTCTTAATAGCTGTGGACGAAATGTCCCTCTCACAAGTAATAGACTAACACAGAACGTTTAAAAATTCAAGAGCGCTTGACAAAATAGGTTAGATATATTAAACTAACTGTGGTTAGGAAAGTCTAACCTATTTTTTGACATGAAAGTTAGTTGCGTCTAACTGTTAGGAGATGACAGCATGAATTTGACAAGTTCCCATTATAAGTATTTGCTGGCGATATACCAGATTTCCAAGAAGCATCCGCAGGTGTCCTCGGCGGACGTCGCCCGGAAGCTGAATGTGTCCAAACCATCGGTGTCGACCATGTTGACCTCGCTGGTGAACAAGGGTCTGGTGGCGAAGGAACGATACGGTAAAGTCAATCTCACAGAAGAAGGGCGGCAGATCGCTGCGAAGCTGGACGGCAACTGCGAGATCCTGGTGGATGTACTGAACGGAACCACTTTGGATCTGACCGAGAAGGAATCCAGCATGATCGCCGGGATCATTGTAACGGAGATGCCGGACCGTAATTTTGGTTAGATTAGCGTAACTAACATTATTTTACATTTATGGCACGGTTGCACTAGACTAATCGGAAAAGTGGGGTGTAAAATTTTCTTAAACAAAACAAGGAGGATTTAGAATATGAACGATAATTGGGGAAAATGCGGACTGGTCGCAGCAGGCTTTGTGATCGGATCTGCCGGAGTGAAGGCTTTGACCAGCAAGGACGCCAAGAAGGTATACACCAAGGCTACGGCGCTGGTACTGCGCGCCAAGGAATCCATCATGGATACCGTAACCAAGGCAAGAGAAAACTGTGACGACATCCTCGCCGATGCCAAGGACATCAACGAGAAGCTTGCCACAGAGGAAGTCATCGGCGAGTAACATGAAATGCCGCATACTACATGAGTCGAAGGGCAGAATGCGACTCCATGCAGTGCGCAGACGGATGACCCCGCAGGAAGCGGATATCCTGGAGTATTATCTGAATGATCAGGAGTCTGTGACCAGGGCGACGGTCTACGAGCGCACCGGAGACGTGGTGGTTTACTACCATGGATCCAGGCAGGAGGTCGTGGATGCCCTTTGTTCTTTCGACTTTGTGGAACAGGAAGGCCTGGCGCCGGAGCAGACAGGCCGCGAACTGAATAATTACTATAAGGAAAAACTGACCATGCAGGTGGTGTG
>CAMOGZ010000076.1 GCA_946614405.1 uncultured Eubacterium sp.
GAAGATCTCATTCCGGGCCCGCATGATCTCATAGAGCTCCGCTGCAGCAAGCTCATCGAATTTCTTCACATATAACTTCAGCTCCATCGCTTACCTCCCTCACTGATCGATAACGGTAACATCGATCCCGTGCTCTCTCACATAAGCATAAATCGTTTCTTTGTGCTCAATATTGCTGAAGAGGCTGATGCCTGTGGCATTGCCCACCAGGAATCCCACGGACTCACGGAAGCCGCGGATGAAAGCGATGTTCTCCCAGAGCATGCTCACGTTCTCGCCGTTCTCCCGGGCCAGGAACACCCCTTTCTCATCCAGAGTGAGCACGGAGGGGCAGTAGTTCGCCTGCATGTCCCGGAGGATCTTATTCATGTTCCGGAGGTATACCCCGGTCAGGAGCATCACCACTGCCAGTACTGCGATGGCCACAAAGCCCAGCGAATCGAATCCCCACATCACGTTCATGACCACGATCACCACCAGGAACACTCCCAGCAGGATCAGGTAATTCCGCATGAGACGGAAGTAATCCTTCAGCTTCGCATCCGGCTTCTTCAGAAGGCTGCGGTACTGCACCAGCACGTTGACACATTCACGATAGAAGTTCTCGCTTCCTTTTTCTTTTGACTCGATTCTCATAATTCCCCTCTCAATTCTTTGTTGAACGGTTTCTATGTTCTGATTATATCCCATCGCGGGACGCTGCGCAATGCCAAAGCCCACAGAAAGACCCCGTTCCGCCTGGACGGAACGGGGCCTCATACTTGCTTTCTTCAGTTCATGCTTTCAGCTCATCAAATTACTCGACGGGCTGTGCATACTGGAAGAAGTAGTATCCCATCGGGGTGTAGCCGATGTTCTTCATGGTCTTGTTGCAGTACATGTTGGTGTAGTAGTAAACCGGCAGTACCGGGAATCCGCCTTCACCAAACAGGGTCTCTTCTGCAGTGTACAGAGCCTTGTCACGATCCTTGCCTGCATCCATGGTCTTAGCTTCCTTGATCGCCTTATCGAAATCAGGATCGCTGTAGAGTCCATAGTTGTATGCGTTGCCGGTTACCATCAGCTCCAGGTAGGTGATCGGGTCATTGTAGTCTGCGATCCATCCCAGACGTGCAACGCCGAACTTGTGCTCACCCAGACCGTTGGTGTAGGTGTTCCACTCCTGGTTCTCCAGGGAGATGTTGATGCCCAGTACATCGCTCCAGTCATGTCCGCATGCCTCTGCGATGGCTTTGTGCGCATCATCCGTGTTGAAGTTGTAGACGATGGTGGTCTTAGGATCCCACTTGCCCTCATCTACTGCTTCCTGATACAGCTTCTTAGCCAGGTCGCACTTGCCCTCATAGGTGGTGAGGTCAGCATCCGGATATTTCTCGGACAGCCACTTGTACATTGCTCCCAGCTCAGAGGAACCGTATGCGAAGTCGGTGCCTGAGGAGTCAAGGATTCCGGATGCAACAAAGCCTGTTGCCGGTGCCTGTCCGCCCTGAGCGACCTTCTCAACGATGTTGTCTCTGTCTACACTGAGTACCATTGCGGCTCTGACTCTCCAGTCTTTGATCTTGTCGCAGTTCAGGTAGAGGAAATAGGTTCCTACATACGGATCGATGAAGCAGTCACCGGAATCCTGCAGGGATGCGATCATGTCGGTCGGGAAGGACTCAACAAAGCCCCACTCGCCGGACTGATAAGCGGAAAGGATGGCTGTCTCGTCTGCGGACAGATACCAGTCGATCTCGCTGGGTCCCAGGTTTGCAGCATCATAGTACTGATCGTTGGGGACCATCTTGATGACGGAGTCATGGGTCCACTCGGACAGTTTATATGGTCCGTTTACGACGATCTTTTCCGGAGTGGTCCAGTCGTCATTGCCTTCTACGATATCCTGTCTCAGCGGCATCAGGGATGCGAATGCGCACATCTCTATGAAGTACGGAGTATCCTGACAAAGCTTGATCTCCAGTGTGGAATCATCGATGGCCTTGATGCCCAGTTCTTCCGGCTTCTTGTCGCCAGCCTGGATCTCTGCAGCGTTTTCAACGATTCCGTCCAGGAAGTAGCCGTAGTCAGATGCTGTCTTCGGGTCTACCAGTCTCTGCCAGGAGTATACCCAGTCCTGAGCCTTGACCGGCTCACCATCAGACCATTTCGCATCGGATCTGATCTTGAAGGTGTAGGTCAGTTTGTCCTTGGACACTTCATAACTTTCGGCCTGACCATAGTCAACCTTGGTCATCATGACGTTTCCGCTCTCATCCGCTTTCTCATCGGTAGGAACGTACTTCATCAGATTCTCAAACATATGGTTGACATAGGTGGATCCGTCAACAGAGCTGATCAGACCCGGGTCGATGGTTTCCGGCTCAGAAGCAATACATGCCGTTGCTACGAAATTAGCATCGCTGCTTCCACCGCCGCCTCCTCCGCATGCTGTAAATGCGAATACTACAGACACGCAGAGGATCAGAGCAAGAATCTTCTTCATAACTTTCTCCTCCTTACATTAGTGCTAATATTAATTAATATTTTATTTAAGTAACGCAGGGTTACATAAATAACGCATTGATCACTTCTCCAGCAGATGGCATGCCGCAAAGTGGCCGCTTCCGTAATCGCGGAAGACCGGCGCCTCCTGTTTGCAGCGCTCTGTGGCATAAGGGCACCGGGTGTGGAACTTGCATCCGGAAGGCGGGTTGATAGGGCTCGGGATGTCTCCCTCTAGGATCAGCCGCTCTCTGGAACGTGTCACCACCGGATCCGGGATCGGAACGGCGCTCATCAGGGTCTTGGTGTAGGGATGGATCGGATTCTTGTAAAGCTCATAGGAATCCGCCAGCTCCACCACATTTCCAAGATACATGACGCCGATACGGTTTGAGATATGCCGTACCACGGAGATATCATGGGCGATGAACAGATAGGTCAGACCCAGCTGTTCCTGCAGGTCTTCCAGCATATTGACCACCTGGGACTGGATGGATACATCCAGCGCCGAGATGGGTTCGTCGCAGACGATGAACTCCGGCTCCACTGCCAGTGCTCTTGCGATCCCGATCCTCTGCTGCTGTCCTCCTGAGAACTCATGGGGGAATCGGTTGGAGTGCTCTGTGTTGAGTCCTACCGCTTCCAGCAGCTGGTTGATCCGGGCACTTCTCTCACTCTTTCCGGAACAAAGCTTATGGATGTCCAGAGCCTCTCCCACGATCTCACCTACCGTCATACGGGGGTCCAGTGACGCCGAGGGATCCTGGAAGATGATCTGCATCTTCCGGCGGTACGGAAGCATCTTCTCAGCGATCTTCTGATCGGAATCGTAGATCGGTTTTCCATCGTAGATGATGGTTCCGGATGTGGGCTCATACAGACGGATGATGGTACGGCCCAGCGTGGTCTTACCACAGCCGGATTCTCCGACCAGACCGAGAGTCTCGCCTTTGTAGATGTCCAGGGTGACACCGTCGACGGCCTTGACCGTCTGCTTCTTATTCAGTCCACCCTTCTTGATGCTGAAGTGTTTCTTCAGGTTCTTTATTTCCAGGAGTTTCGTTTGTTCTGTCATGATTCACTTACCTCCTGTTTCTCTTCTTCTGCGGGGGCTGCCCCCTTGCCCATGAAATGCAGCCAGCATGCGGAGACGTGCCCGTCCCCGAGGTCCGCATAGGGCGGTTCCTTGGTCAGGCAGATCTTCATGCAGTGTTTACATCTGGGACCGAAGTGGCAACCCTGCGGCGGGTTCAGCAGGTCTACCGGGGTTCCCTCGATGGGGATCAGTCTCTCATGCTGGTCGGCATCCAGTCTCGGCATGGACTCCAGAAGTCCCACCGTGTAAGGGTGCGCCGGCCGGTAGAAGATATCCTCATCGGTGCCCTGCTCTACGATCTTGCCGGCATACATGACGGAGACGCGGTCACACATCTCGGCAACAACACCCAGGTTATGGGTGATGAAAATGATCGCCGTATTGTTCTTTTTCTGAAGGCTCTTCATCAGATCCAGGATCTGGGCCTGAATGGTCACATCCAGCGCCGTGGTGGGCTCATCCGCGATCAGCAGCTTGGGGTCGCAGATCAGAGCCATGGCGATCATGGCACGCTGCCGCATTCCGCCGGAGAATTCATGGGGATACTGATCCACACGCTTCTCTGCGTTGTTGATCCCCACAAGCTCCAGCATCTCGATGGCCCGGGCTCTTGCCTTGTCCTTGGGATAATTCTTATCGTGGCAGGTCAGGGCTTCCATCAGCTGATTTCCGATGGTGTAGACCGGATTCAGGCAGGTCATGGGGTTCTGGAAGATCATGCTGACCTTGTTGCCTCTGAAGTTTCTCATCTGTTCTTCGTCGTAGGCCAGGATGTCCTCCCCGTCGAAGGTGATGGATCCTCCTACGACTTTGCCCGGGTTCTGGAGAAGCCCCATGATGGAGTAAGCCTCCACGGACTTTCCGGAGCCGGACTCCCCTACAATGCCCATGACTTCATTTTCCCGAAGGGTATAACTGATGCCGTCCACGGCTTTCACCTCGCCTGCGGGAGTGAAGAAGGATACATGCAGGTCCTTGATTTCCAGTAAATTCTTTCTATCTTCTGACATCTCTACCTCCCTACTTCTTAAGACGCGGGTCGAGAGCGTCTCTCAGTCCATCGCCGACCAGGTTCAGGGACAGAACTATGATAGTCAGTATGGTTCCGGGGAATAACAGTCTGTATGGGAAGATGGTGATCGTTCCCAGTGCATCCGAACAAAGTGATCCGAGGGAAGCCATCGGTGCGGAAACGCCCAGTCCCAGGAAGGACAGGAAGGATTCCAGGAAGATGGCCGACGGGATCTGCAGGCAGGTGGTGATGACCAGCTGTCCCACGCAGTTCGGAAGCAGGTGTCTGCGGATGATCCGCCCGTTGGATGCGCCAAGGGCTGTTGCCGCAGTCACGTATTCCTGTTTCTTCAGCATGAGCACCTGACCGCGGACGATACGCGCCATGGTGACCCAGTACAAAACCGCAAATGTAATGAAGATGCTGACGATGCCGGCGCCCAGGGTGGAAAGCCCGTTGGCCAGCCACGAATTGGACGAATCGAACCAGATCTGCAGCGGATCCTTCAGGACCACCTGCAGAAGCAGTACGATCAGTACCTCCGGCACCGAATAGATCAGTTCCACAATTCTCATAAGGACGAAGTCCACAACTCCGCCGCACAGTCCGGAAATGGCTCCGTAAATGGATCCGATCACCAGCACGATGAGGGCTGCGACGATACCGATGATGATGGATACCCGCGCGCCGTACATGGTTCTTGCGAGGATATCACGTCCCTGGGAATCGGTTCCCGCAATGTGAGGGAACACACTCTTTGCCACCTTCAGGTGCTTGGCGCCCTCTTTGACTTCACTGGTATATTCAAGTGGAGTCGACCGTTTGATCTCGCCGTTCTGAATGTGCACTTCTCTTACGGTGGAAAGCTCGCCGCCCTTCAGCAGGATGACGGATTCCGAAAACTTCTGATCGAAGTTGAAGCAGTAGGTGTTGCCTTTGTACTCGAAGTAGTAATCCCCGGGATCCAGGGACATGGTAGACCCCGGTCTCAGCGATGTGGCATAGAAGCAGTCCGCCTCCTTCTCGATACTCTTGACCAGTGTTTCCTCCTTGGAGTATTCGAAGGGTCCCAGCTTCTGCGCGTTTCGGTACTGATTCTCGTAGTTGTATGGGATCAGTGACGGTCCTAGGAATGCAAACAGCAGGCAGAGGATGAAGATGACCAGAGCCACCATGGATACGGTGTTCTTTTTGAATCTTCTCGCGGCATCTCTCCAGTAGGAGACGCTCTTTCTTACCTCGACCATGCTCTCCTTCTCTGTATCCGTTGCCGGAGCAAAGTCGGAGTCATTCAAATTATAGTCAGCCCAGACCTTCTCAGGATCCACCTGGAACGGGCTGAATTTTTTATATGCCTGTTTCATGGTTTCCTCCTTATTCGTCTGTTGAACTCAATGTGATACGCGGGTCAACGATCTTATATGCAATGTCCACCACCAGGTTCATCACAATGACCAGAACCGAAACGACGACGGTGGTTGCCATGATGATGGTGTAGTCACGGTTGATAACACTTTCAACGAAATATTTGCCCAGACCCGGGATCGAGAATGTGGTTTCCACGACGAAGGATCCGGTGACGATGAATGCCGTCAGCGGTCCCAGGAAGGTCACCACAGGGATCAGGGAATTCCTCAGCGCGTGCTTGAGGACGATCCACTTGTTCTTGACGCCCTTTGCTTTGGCGGTGCGGATGTAGTCCTGGTTGATGGCATCCAGCATGGACGTCCGGGTCAGCTTGGCGATATAGCAGACATCATAAAATGAAAGGGATATCACCGGCATAATGTAGGTCTGCCAACTCTTCAGACTTCCGGAAAGAGTCGGCAGCCACTGGAGTTTGACTGCAAATACGATCAAAAGGGTCGCTGCCAGTACGAAGGACGGGATCGCTACGCCTACTGTGGTCAGGACCCGCAGCAGGCCGTCGATCCAGGTACCTCGCTTGTAGGCGGCGATACACCCCAGCGGGATCCCGAAGATCACCGCCACAAGGATCGCACAGATCCCCAGACGGATGGACAAGCCGAACTTACCCTGCTTGAACAAGATGTTCTTCACAGGAGTTCCTTCCTGCATCTTAAGAGAAACGCCCAGATCTCCGTGCGCATAGTTCACGATGTAGTTTTTCAGTTGTACGAGGAGGGGTTTATCGAGACCATACTTCTCGTTGGCCAGCTGAATCTGCTGTGGAGTGGACTTCTCTGTCAAGAATGGGCTTCCCGGTATGGTATTCATCAGGAAGAACGTAATGGTCATGATCAGAAGCACAGTTGCCACTGCGGCCACCAATCGTTTAAGAATGTAGACAAACAATTCATCACACCCTTTCTTTAGTGTTTATTCCTTTAACATTCTATCACAGAATCATCACATTTTCCACAATATATTGACAATTTCTATAAATGTTCCCATTTTCATTCAAGCCACGCATATGCCCTTCCCCCTCCGGAGCCTCCATTTGCAA
>CAMOGZ010000077.1 GCA_946614405.1 uncultured Eubacterium sp.
TGAACATGTCTTTGATCCCGTCAGTGGCATGCTCGATCTTCTCCACGTGCACGGTGCCTGCAAAGAGTGACCCCGCCATGAATGCCCCAAGTTCTACCGAGAATCCCAGCCATTTGGCCAGAAGCGCCATGCCGAAGCAGACCCCCAGGGAGAATGCGATCATCATCTCCTGGGACATCAGCGGAACGGTACGGTTCAGGATCGTGGGAAGCAGATAGATCCCCAGGATCAGCCAGACGATCAGGTATGCCCCCATCATGGCCAGATTCAGGATCAGATCCTGGCCGTCGATGGAAGACTGCACGGACAAGGTGGACAGCACCACCATGATCAGCACGCTGAAGATATCTTCCATGATCAGCGTTCCCATGACAAGGGACGCGTACTTCTCATTCTGCACTCCCGCCTCTTCGAAGCACTTCTTGATGACGACAGTGGAACTGATGGAAAGCATGGCCCCAAGGAACATACAGTTCATCCGGGACATTCCGATGAGCATGCCGAAGCCGTAGCCTGCCACCATGACCCCCGACATCTTGATGAAGGCCGTGACGATGGCTGTGCTTCCGATGCTGAACAGCTTATGGAGATTGAACTCCAGTCCGATGTGAAAGAGTATAATAATGACCCCCACCTCACTCAGTGTCTCGATGGCGGATCGTGATTCCACATCGAAAAACAGCGGGAAATACGGGCTGATCAGAAATCCGGCCACGATATATCCCAGAATGAGAGGGAGTCTCAGTTTCTTAAAAAGGACGCTGACGACGCCTGCCGTCAGCATCATAATTGCAAGGTCAATGACTAACGATGGTACTTCCATTTATTGTTCAGCTCCCGGAATTTGATTTCCTTAATTTGCTTGCTGGTCTCACAGATGATGTCCACGCAGCGGTCAATGCCGCGCTCACTGGAATTCAGCACCAGGTCATAATTATCGATTTTGCCCCATTTCTGTCCCGTGTAATGCTTGCAGTAGTCTTCCCGTTCCCGGTTGACCATGCTGACACGGTCCTTCGCCTGCTGATGGGATACGCCTTCCCGTTCTTCCACGCGATGAGCCTCATCGTCAAGGTCCGCCTTGATGAAGACGTTCAGCAGCCGCTTCTCATTTCGCAGGATGTAGTTGGCACTGCGTCCTACGATGACGCAGGGGCCCTTCTTGGCAATGCCGCGGATCACGTCCGCCTCGATGGCAAAGAGCCTGTCGGCGTCTTCTTCCGTTTCGGCTTTGTACCAGTAATAAGAGAACCATTCCCGGTCCGCCCTCTTCTGGTCATGGCGCATGACGAAGTCCTCGGAGTAGCCGCTCTCCCGGGCTACCTGCTGGATCAGTTCCATGTCGTAGAATCCGATACCGAGACGTTCCGCTACCATCTTGCCGATGGAATGCCCGCCGGAGCCGAACTCTCTGGAAATGGTGATGATGAGATGATCTCTCTGATACGGTTCCTTCTTCGGGGGCGGCAGCAGCTTCTCCTCCAGGGACCGGAACACTCTGGCATAGAGTTTCACAATGTTGCCGGTGAGAAGAGCCGCGATGACGGTACCCTCCCGGACGCCGATGAGAGCCCCCAGGAAGGCCATACAAAGAATACCGGAGATGACCACCCAGATCACATCGGTGGCAAACCTCACATTTCCGAAGGACCAGCCGGAGACCTTGGAGATGGTGCCCACGAGGGAATCTCCGGGGAGCATGACCACGCCGCCCAGTACCTCCAGGTATACGCCGAATGCCATAATGAAGCAGCCGACGATGAGTGCCGTGATCTTATGGGCATAGGCAACCGGAGCAAGGGGCGTCAGGATCCACATGCCGAAGTCGATGCAGTATCCGAACAGCAGAGTCAGCACCAACTGCAGCACCAGTTCGACTTTGTTCGCTTCTTTCCCAAGGATCAGAAGCTGGCACAGCACGAAGAGATAGTTGAAGATGATGGTCCAGTTCCCCAGGGTCAGCCGCGGAATAATCAGCGACAGTGTATACGGGATCGAAGCGATCGGTGACGTGCCCAGGGTCGCCTTGGTGATGAATGCGATCCCGAAGGACACAAAGAATAACCCCACGAGAAATATGATATATCGTTTTACCAGATGGTCTTTCTTTTTCATGTATCGTCCTCACTTATTTCGAATTAATTATCTTATATTCTATCAGAAACACCACGTGTATGGCAATAAAGAAAAAAAATGCCGCGAAGGTCTGTGAATGTTTCTCAGATTAGACATTCTGCACTTTACTATTGTAAAATAAGATATTGCCTGAAAATTGATAATATGGTATGATTCAAGTAGAAATCTGGTTGACGGAGTTGGGAGAGACTGTGTCCTTATGGATGCGGCGCCGAAGGGGCGTAGTGATAAACTCTCAGGCAAAAGGACTGATTCCTGACAGATCCCTGGAGAGCGATGAATCGCACCGAAGAGGTCTAATCTTTCAGGTAAACGGACAGGGCACACAAAGTTCCTTTGTGCGCTCTGTAATTATTTTTTGGTTCCGGGGCAGCACGATATCACAATTAGTTAGAGAAATGGAGGTAAACCTATTATGGCAGATGAAATGCTGAAAAGGACATCACTGTATGATACTCACATCAAGTACGGCGGCAAGATGGTCCCCTTCGCAGGATGGGAAATGCCCGTACAGTATCCGGCAGGCGTCATTGCTGAGCACATGGCAGTCCGTACCGCATGCGGAATGTTTGACGTATCTCACATGGGTGAGATCGTATGCAAAGGACCGGATGCACTTGCCAATCTGAACATGCTTCTGACCAACGATTACAGCGGAATGAAGGATGGACAGGCAAGATACTCCCCGATGTGTAATGAAGAAGGCGGCGTCGTAGATGACCTGATCGCCTACAAGAAGAGTGACGATGAGTTCCTGCTGGTAGTCAATGCTGCAAACAAGGACAAGGACTTCAACTGGATGAAGGCTCACGCATTCGGCGATGCTGAATTCACCGACATTTCCGATACCATCGGACAGATCGCCCTGCAGGGCCCCAAGGCTTTCGATATTCTGAAGAAGCTGATCCCGGCAGAGGGAATTCCGGAAGAGTATTATGCTGCGAAGTATGACGTTGAGATTGCTGGAACCAAGGCAATGATCTCCACCACCGGATACACCGGAGAAGAAGGCGTCGAGATCTACATGCCATGGGCTGATGCACCGGCTGTCTGGGAAGCACTGATGGAAGCCGGAAAAGACGAAGGTCTGATCCCCTGCGGACTGGGTGCAAGAGACACTCTGAGACTGGAAGCCGGCATGCCGCTGTACGGACATGAGATGGATGACACCATCACCCCGAAGGAAGCCCTGCTTTCCATCTTCGTTAAGATGGACAAGCCTGATTTCATCGGTAAGGCTGCCATCGAGGCCAAGACTCCGCCGACCCGCAAGAAGGTAGGACTGGAAGTCGTAGGCCGCGGCATCATCCGTGAGCATATGGATGTGTATAAAGGCGACAAGAAGATCGGCGTAACCACATCCGGTACCATGTGCCCGTTCATCAAGAAGGCTGTTGCCTGCGCACTGATCGACGCAGATGAGCGCGTTCTGGGCGAGGAAGTGGAAGTCGACGTAAGAGGCCGCAGAGTCAAGGCCGTCATGGTCAAGTCCACATTCTATCAGAGAGGTTAGTAAATTACGGTCCGGTGGGCTTTGTTCCCCTGAAGGACCACAAAGTATAACTTAAATATAATATTTATGGAGGTATCAATTATGGCACTGTTATTCACCAAATCCCACGAATGGGTAAACATGATCGACGACACAACTGCAACCGTAGGTCTGTCCGATTTTGCTCAGCAGGAACTGGGCGGTCTGGTATTCGTAAACCTGCCGGAAGTCGGCGATGAGGTCGAGGCTGGCGAAGCATTTGCAGACGTTGAATCCGTAAAGGCTGTATCCGACGTATTCTCCCCTGTTACCGGCGTTGTTGCTGAGATCAACGAGGAACTGCTGGATGCTCCGGAAACCATCAATGATGCTCCGTATGATGCATGGCTGGTCAAGATTGAGAACATCACTGAGAAAGAAGAGTTCATGACCGAGGAAGAATACAAAGCATTCTGTGAGTCCGAGGCTGAGTAATCACATCTGAGAAAACAGAACCGAGGTGATAATATGGGTTCATATGTACCAAATACATTGAAAGAACGGGAGGCCATGCTGAAGGAGGCGGGTTACCAGTCCTTCGACGATATGTTCTCCTGCATCCCCGATGAGGTCAGACTGAAAGAACCTCTGAACCTTCCTTCGGGCCTGAGTGAGATGGAAGTCTCCCGCAAGATGGAAGCTCTGGCAGAGAAGAATAAGGTCTTCACCAGCATCTTCCGCGGCGCAGGAGCTTACAACCACTACATTCCTTCCATCGTTGGCAGCGTGACCAGCAAGGAAGAATTCCTGACCGCATACACGCCCTACCAGGCTGAGATCAGCCAGGGCATCCTGCAGTCCATTTTCGAGTTCCAGTCCATGATCTGCGAACTCACCGGAATGGACGTAGCCAATGCGTCTCACTACGACGGCGCCACCGCTGCCGCAGAGACCATCCCTATGTGCCAGGACAGAAAACGCAAGGTCGCTTATGTATCTGAGACCACCCACCCAGGCGTGATCCAGGTCATGAAGACCTACTGTTTCGGAAGCAATACCGAGCTGAAGATCATCTCCGCATCCGACGGACTGACGGATCTTGACGATCTGAAGGAAAGCCTGGAGGCCGATCCTTCCGCAGCTTGCTTCTACGTACAGCAGCCGAACTTCTACGGAAACTTCGAAGACTGCGATACCATCGCTGAGATCGTACACGCAGCCGGCGCCAAGTTTGTCATGGGTGTGAACCCCATCACACTGGCCATCACCAAGTCTCCGGCAGAGTACGGCGCAGACATCGCCGTCGGCGACGGACAGCCTCTGGGCATGCCCATCTCCTTCGGCGGACCTTATGTCGGATTCATGGCCACCACTTCCAAGATGATGCGTAAGCTTCCGGGAAGAATCGTCGGTGAGACCAAGGACGACGACGGCAACCGTGCCTACGTTCTGACCCTGCAGGCCAGAGAGCAGCACATCCGCCGTGAGAAGGCAAGCTCCAACATCTGCTCCAACCAGGATCTGTGCTGCCTGACGGCTTCCGTCTACATGGCTGCCATGGGTGCTGAGGGAATGGCAGAGGTTGCAAGACAGAGCATGGCCAAGGCTCATTATCTGAACGAAGAACTTCAGAAGATCGGCTTTGCTCCTGTTTACCAGCATGATTTCTTCAATGAATTCATGACCAACTGTCCCTGTGGATCTGCCGCACTGATGGACGCACTGGAGAAGGAAGGGATCCTTGGCGGTCTCCCACTCTCCGATGACACCGTCCTCTGGTGTGCAACCGAGATGAACAGCAAGGCTGACATCGACAAACTCGTTGCAGTCTGTGCGAAAGCTATGGGAAAGGAGGCGTAGGACATGAAACTGATATTTGAGATCGGCGCTGAAGGCAGAGGTCTTTCCCTCCTGCCGGAATGTGATGTCCCGGAAACCAAGCTTCCTGAGGGACTTGCCCGCGAGAGCAAACTGCATCTGCCCCAGGTCTCTGAGAATGAGATCAGCCGTCATTACACACAGCTGGCAGAACGCACCCATGGTGTGAACAACGGATTCTATCCGCTGGGTTCCTGCACCATGAAATACAATCCGAAAGTCAACGAAGACGCTGCTGCCCAGAAGGGATTCCGCCGCGTTCACCCGCTCCAGAACGAGTCTTCTGTACAGGGCTCCCTGGAGGTCATGAAACTGGCCTCCGACATGCTGGGTGAGATCTGCGGTATGGACGCCTTCACACTGCAGCCGGCAGCCGGCGCTCACGGTGAATTCACCGGACTGCTTCTGATCAAGTCCTATCACACCGACCGCGGTGATGATAAGAGAACCAAGATCATCGTTCCGGACTCTGCTCACGGCACCAACCCTGCCAGTGCGGCTATGTGCGGATATGATGTGGTCAGCATCCCCTCTGCTGAGGATGGATGTGTCGACCTGGAAGCACTGAAAGCAGCCGTCGGTGATGACACCGCCGGACTGATGCTGACCAACCCCAACACCGTCGGACTGTTCGATAAGAACATCCTGGAGATCACCAGAATCGTCCACGAAGCCGGCGGACTGTGCTACTACGACGGTGCAAACCTGAACGCCGTTATGGGACAGGCAAGACCGGGAGACATGGGATTCGACTGCGTACATGTCAATCTCCATAAGACCTTCTCCACGCCTCACGGCGGCGGCGGACCGGGTTCCGGCCCCGTTGGATGCAAGGACTTCCTGGCTCCGTTCCTGCCGGGATATCAGGTCGTCGGTGATGCCGTGACCGGTTTCCACTACACCATGGCAGACAAGTCCATGGGCGCTGTCAAGCAGTTCAACGGAAACTTCCTGGTCATCGTACGTGCCCTCACCTACATCCTGACCCTTGGTAAGGAAGGCATTCCGGAAGCATCCGCCAATGCCGTTCTGAACGCAAACTACATGCGTGTCAAACTGGCAGAGAAGTACGATATGGCTTACGATGCAACCTGCATGCATGAGTTCGTCATGGATCTGGGCGAGATGAAGCATAAGACTGGCGTTTCCGCTCTGGATGTTGCCAAAGCACTTCTGGACTACGGATTCCATCCGCCAACAATGTACTTCCCGCTCATCGTTCATGAGGCTCTGATGGTAGAGCCCTGTGAGACCGAGCCGAGAGAAGTCATGGACGACTTCATCAATGCTCTTCTGGAGATCGCAGACAAATCTGAGTCTGATCCGGAGATGCTGCACACCGCACCGCATCACACCGTCATCGGAAGACCGGACGAAGTCGGCGCAGCCAGAAACCCAGTCGTCAAATACAATTGGGAAGACTAATTCCTATGAACATGTTCGGGGCTGTCTCATGATAGAGGCAGCCCCTTCTTCATGCCGGGCGTTGCCTCTCTTTCACGTCGCAATCTTTGAATATCGATCCAGTCTGATTGTACAATATTACGGTCGCACCTTCTGATTTGTACA
>CAMOGZ010000078.1 GCA_946614405.1 uncultured Eubacterium sp.
CCTCCAGCATGGAGCGGTTTTCCGCCAGCTTTTGGATGTGTACTTCCGGGTATCCGCCGCCCAGGATCAGGCCGCAGATGTCCTTAGGAAGATGGGGATCCTCCATGGGCGAAAACGGAACCAGTTCCGCTCCCAGCTCCTCCAGAAGATCCAGTACATCTTCATAATAGAAGCAGAATGCCTGGTCTTTGGCGATGCCGATGCGGACCGGCCCGGTGGTCACCTTCTCCACGGACAGGTCTTCGCAGACAAACTCCTCTGCGGAGCCTGCCAGCTCCAGGATCCCATCCAGATCCAGGGTCTCCATGGCTTTGCGCCCCAGGGCTTCCATCCGGTCCGAAATGTCCCGGATCTCATCTGCCGTGATGAGTCCCAGATGCCTGGACCCCACTTCCCCTTCCGGAACGAAGGGCATATATCCGTAGGTCCGGATCCCCAGCTGCTCCTTCAGCATTTTCTGATAAGCCGGATACATCCCGGCGGAGCAGTTGTTCAGGATCACGCCGGCGATCTGGTTGGGTCCGAACTCCAGGTAGCCTTTGATCTCGGCGGCCAGGGAAATGCTCTTTCCTCTCACATTGACCACCAGAAGCTCCGGCGTTCCGGTAACTCTGGAGATGTGATTGGCAGAATAGGAATCGTCAGTGAATCCCATGCCGTCATACATTCCCATGACGCCCTCGATCACCGCCACATCCATCCCTTCCGTGTTCTTCGCCAGAAGGTAGCGGCAGACGTCCTCGCCGCAGAGATACAGATCCAGATTCCGGGACCGGGTCTCCAGCACCTTGCTGTGGAACATGGGATCGATGTAATCGGGACCGCACTTGAAGGCGCAGACCTTGATCTCTTTCTGTTTCAGAGCTGACAGCAGTCCGCAGGTCACGGTGGTCTTGCCGCATCCGGACCCTGAGCCTGCGATCATGACTCTGGGTATATTACGATTCAATGGTTCGTTCTCCTTTGATCAGATAAACGGGATTCTCCGCCTTCATCAGATGATACCGTCCCAGCTTGCTGGCATTGGCCACGCTGACGCTGGTCACATCCATCTGTAGGCCGAGTTCCTTCATAAGTGTGAATGCTTCACTGATGGTCTCCATGGTCACCGCCGTGACCAGGATCTGAGCCCTGTCGTTCTTATCAAGAACGGCTGTGAGGATCTCCCTCAGATTTCCGGAAGAGCCGCCGATGAAGACTTTGTCCGGGGCGGGAAAATCCGCCGTGCCCTCCGGGGCCTCCCCCTGGACGAGCCGGATGTTCCGGATCCCCAGCTTCTCCATATTCTGCTCAGCCAGAGACACCGCCTCAGGCTCCTTCTCGATGGCATAGACGAAGCTCTCACGAGCTGCCTGGGCCAGTACGCAGGTCATGGCTCCCGTTCCGGAGCCGATGTCCCAGACCACATCAGTGGGACGCACCGACAGGGATGCCAGGCTGAGATTGCGGACGCCTTCCTTGGTCATGGGCGCCTTGCCCCGGATGAAATCTCCGTCCCGCAGCACCTGATAAGGATCCGCAGGATGAGGATTCTCCACGATCACCACCGCCAGGTCTCCGAAGGTCCGGTCCATAAGCTCTGACGCCGTGCCGGAAACGATCATCTCCCCGGGGAGGCTCAGTTTCTCGCCGACCCAGACCCGGACGCCCCCAAGGCCGAAGGCCGCCAGCTCCGCGATCACGTCCCCCGCCTTCATGTCGCCGCCTGTGAGGGCAAAGACTTCCTTATTGTAGCAGACGTAAGGGACGATGGAGCCTGCTCTTCCGTGAAGACTCACAAGCTTCATATGCTCATAGCTGTGACCCGTCAGAGCGCAGAAATACTGCATGCTGCTGATGCCGCAGATGAACTCCACCGGAACGTCCTCCGGCGCATTCCGCCGCACCGTGGAGGCGATGCTGTAAAAGCCCGTATCGCCGCTGGCCACCACGCAGACGGTGATGTCCTTGCTGTGATTTTCTTTGATATATTCCAGGGTGTCCATGACCCCAAGGATGGTATAGCCGTCCCGGATCTCCGAGACCAGCCCCACCAGATGCTCTGACGTCAGCACCACGTCCGCCGTTTCGATGGCGCCGCGGCCCTGCTGTGTCAGGACTTCCGTTTTCCCCGGGCCTGCACCCACTACTGTCACTTTCATAATGCGCTGATCCTTTCTATGACCTCGTTAAGGCTGGCACCTTGTTCCGTGGTGGGCCTTCCGATGACGATCACCGTGTAGCCCTCCTCCGCCAGTTTGACTTTGTCGCTGAATCCCCCGGCCTTCCCGGTGCTCTTGGTCACCAGGATCTCCAGGCCGAACTGCTCCATGGTGGCCCGGTTCATGGCCAGAGTAAAGGGCCCCTGCATGCCGATGGTGTTCTTGGTCTTCACCCCTGCCCGCTCGCAGGCCTCCAGAGAGGCGATGCTGGGAAGCACCCGGGCTACCGCACGCTCAGAGAAATCCTCCACCCGGGAAAAGACCGATAACTCCTTGGCTCCCGTGGTGAGAAGGAACTTCTTGCTGCTGCAGTTCAGCATATCGCAGGCTTCCTCTGTATCATGGACGAAGATCACCCGGTCCTGGTCGAAGTCTTCCTCCTCCCGCACCAGGCGGATGTACTCCACGCCGCAGCTTGCCGCCGCAGCCTTCAGATAGTCCGTCACGATCTTCGCGTAAGGGTGGGTGGCGTCCACAACCAGGCGGTAGTCCCCCTCCCGGATGAGCTCCTCCATCTCCATCTCATCTTTTCTTCCGCTGAGCACATGGACTCCGGGAATGTCCTCGAAGGTAGACTCTCCGTACTCTGTGGCCACGCAAAAGTCCGCCTCATCCAGGCGCCCTGCCTCGCTGAGGTACCGGGCCAGCTCGTGGCCCTCCGTGGTCCCCGCGAACACAAGCAAACGATCAGACATGATATCCTCTCGGGGTCACCAGTCTGCCGTTGATGACTCGGGTGCTGGAGTTTCCGATGAACACGGTGGTGAACATGTCGATGTCATCATTGTCCATCAGCTCCTGCAGCGTGCAGATGGTCCCCTTCTCTCCTTCTCTTCCGATATTCTTGACATAGCCGCAAGGGGTGTCCCAGGGCCGGAACCGGCTGACGATCTCCGCCGCCTGGTCCACGTAGTCCCGGCGTTTCTTGCTCTTGGGGTTATAGAGACAGATCACAAAGTCCGCCTCGCCGGCTGCTTCCAGTCTCTTGACGATGGTCTCCCAGGGCGTCAGAAGGTCGCTCAGGGAGATGACGGCAAAGTCGTGGATCAGCGGCGCGCCCAAAACGGCGGCTCCGCTGCAGGCCGCAGTGATCCCCGGCACTGTTATGATCTCCACCTCAGGGTGATCCTCCGCCACCTCGCACATGACTCCGGCCATGCCGTACACCCCGGCGTCTCCACTGCACACAAAGGCCACCGTCCGGCCTTCCAGTGCGTGCTGCAGTACGATCTTGCAGCGGTCCACTTCCTGTTTCATGGCGGTGGACTCCACGATCTTGCCCTCGCAAAGATCCTTCACCAGATCCACGTAAACGGTGTATCCCACCACTGCGTCACTTTCTTCTATGGCATGCCTGGCCTGGGGAGTCATGTACTCCGCTCCTCCCGGGCCGATGCCCACAACATAGATTTTCTTCAAAACTTACACTCCCATTTCCGCTCGCAGGCAGCCAGCGTCATGCCCCCACCTGCGGTCTTCTTTATGATGATGTGGCCGCCGCTTGCGGCTGCCGCGCTTCTTTCGCAGATATTGTCCGCCCCCGTGGTCTTCTCCACGAAGTCGGAATGATCGAACTCTCCTTCCACCGCCATCAGCTCCTCAGCCGTGTAGGTGATGAAAGGCAGATGGTACTTGGCGCAGAATTCCAGAATGCAGCGCTCTTCCTTCTTGATGTCGATGGAAGTCACCTGCTCCACCGCCTTCAGAGAGATCCCCGCCTCAGACAGCTTGTCGAGGACGAACTTCTCAAAGGCTTCCGGATCTGTATCTCTCCGGCATCCCACTCCCAGTGTCACTATCCGGGGCACCACGTTCAGTGTGTGGGAAAATGGCTGACGGCCTCCCTCCAGGCTCACCAGGATCCCGCACTCCGCGTCCTCCTCTGTGAGCTCTTGTGGAAGGGTCCCGCTCCATGGATAGTCACTTCGGAAGGCTGCCTTCTTTCCCTCCAGGATGGCTCCGGAAATGTACCGGATCTGAGAGATATCCTGGATCCGGCATCCCTGCTCCGTGGCCCACACGTCCGCCGCAAACTTCTCGTTCAGGTCCGTGGCTGTGGTGATCACGGGAGTTGCTCCCATGGCCTCCGCCAGTTCCAGCGCCAGCCGGTTTCCTCCGCCGATGTGTCCGGACAGGACCGGGATCACATACTGTCCCTTCTCGTCCATGACCATGACAGCCGGGTCCACATCCTTGCTTTGGATGTGAGGTGCGATCATGCGGATGCAGATCCCCACCGCGCCGATGAACAGAAATCCATCGAATTCACGGAAGTGGTCCGCCACGAAATCTGCTGCCTTCTCGTCTTTGTTCCGGGTCTGAAACTCCCAGCGGTCCCCGCAGGACTCCATGACTTTCTGTGCCAGATTCCTTCCGGCCTCTGTGAATGCCAGGATCCCGATCATTTGGTAGCCTCTCGGAAGAGATGAGTAAATCCCGGATCGTAGAGCTTGGACCGGTCGTACTTATCACCCAGGAATCCTCCCACCAGGATCAAAGCCATCTTGTTGATGCCGTTTTCTTCTGCGGCCTCGGCGATGTTGTCTACGGTGGTGCGGATCACCTTCTCATCCGGCCAGGTGGCACGATATACGATGGCTGCCGGGCTGTCCGGCGCATAGCCGCCCTCGATGAGGCGCTCTGACAGTTCCTTCAGCATGGTGGATGTCAGGAAGACGATCATGGTGGCGCCGTGGGACGCCAGCTTGGAGATCTCCTCCTTCTCCGGCACCGGAGTGCGTCCTGCCATTCTGGTGAGAATGACGGTCTGGCTCACATCCGGCAGGGTGTACTCTGCCTTCAGGGCAGATGCCGCTCCGATGAAGGAGCTGACCCCCGGTACATATTCATATTCAAAGCCCAGATCATCCAGGATGTCCATCTGCTCACGGATCGCTCCGTAGATGCAGGGATCTCCGGTGTGGAGACGGACCACCAGCTTGTCCGGGTTCTTCTTCATTACTTCGATGACCTCTTCCAAAGTCATGTGGGCGCTGTTAAAGATCTCGCAGCCTTCCTTGGCATACTCCAGAAGGGCCGGGTTCACCAGTGATCCCGCATAGATGATCACATCCGCCTTCTTCAACAGTTCTGCTCCTCTGACTGTGATCAGGTCTGCCGCTCCCGGGCCTGCTCCGATAAAATAAATCATGCTTGCTCCTCCTTGAACTTTGCGATCAAAGCCTCAGCTCCATCGCTCATGATGATATGTTCACGACTCGTAGTGAACATGACGATCTCTATTTTCACTTCATTCTTAAGACGGAAGTTCAGGTGATCCAGTGCCTTCGCAAGGATCCGTTCCTTGACTCCTTCGAAATAGGGTTCCTCCCGGATCAACTCAAAGGCGTCATCGGTGGTGAGACACTTCATGATCTCCTGTACCTTCGCAGGTGATGCTCCCAGGCATGCGCTGTGGGCTGCGATGATCTCCATCCTGCAGTCCGCATAGGATGAATGGGTGTTCATCACTCCGGCCGCCACCTTCAGAAGTTTTCCGGTATGACCCACGAAAAGGATCTCCCGGAAGCCTTTGTACTTGATGTAGTCCAGGGCCTCCCCCACATAGTTGGAGATCTGAGCGGAATGCTCGATGTCCAGCCCCAGTTCCTCCAGGCAGAATGCTCTGCCGTAGTTCCCCGGGGCGATGAGGATCTTCTCCGGATCTTCCTCGTATCTCTTGTCGATCTCCACCCGGATGGTATCCACCAAAGCCTTCTCGCTCATGGGTTCCACCACGCCGGTGGTGCCGAGAATGGAGATCCCCCCGACGATGCCCAGCCTGGGGTTGAAGGTCTTCTGGGCGATCTCTTCTCCTCCCGGAGCGGAGATCTCGATGGTGAGGCCTCCCTCATATCCGTGGTCTGCGCAGATCTTCTCCACATTCTCCCGGATCATCTTCCGGGGAACCGGATTGATGGCAGGTTCCCCCGGCGGGATCTGCAGTCCCTTCATGGTGACCTGCCCCACGCCGGGTCCTCCGGTCAGCCGGATCCCAGGCTCCTCGTCCTTCTGCACTCTGGCACGGATGGCAAGGCCGTGGGTCACGTCCGGGTCATCCCCGCTGTCCTTGATGATGGCGCAGCTTGCCTGTCCGCCTCTTATTTCTGGTTCTTCCACATCGAAAAGAACGGTCTCCCCATCCGGCAGACGTATGGCCGCCTGGGAGATCGTTTTCCCTGTGAGAAGCATCTCTGCCGCCGCTGCCGCCGCTGCTGTGGCGCAGCTTCCTGTAGTGTAGCCGCAGCGCAGGCGCTTCCCGTTCTTGATCATATATTTTTCTTCCATAAATTAGCTCCTGCCGGCCTGCCGGGGCCGTCACTCCCGCAGGCAAACCCGCAATCAATATTATATTCTATGACAGGGAGTTTTGCAACTGGTTCAGAGGGTATCCCCGGGGCCTGCGGCGGCTGGGATGGAAAAACTACCCCCCTTTCGCCGTATATTTCCCAGATTTATGGAAAATTGTTTCTTAATACCGCCCCTTTTTTCCAGAGTGTGATAAAATAAATACACATGATATCATTTGGAAAGGAAGAAAACTATGAATAAATACTTTGACAGTACATTATTAAAGCCCGAAGCAACCGCTGATCAGATCCGCGCCCTTTGCCGTGAGGCGAAGGAGTATCACTTCGCGGCAGTCTGTGTCAATCCCTGCTATGTCAGCCTTGCCGCAGAGGAACTTGCCGGAAGCGATGTGGACATCGCCACTGTGATCGGATTCCCTCTCGGCGCCTCCACCACACAGATCAAAGTCGCCGAAACGGCCGATGCCATCACCAACGGCGCCACGGAGATCGACATGGTCATGAACATCGGCGCCTTCAAA
>CAMOGZ010000079.1 GCA_946614405.1 uncultured Eubacterium sp.
ATCGTCTTGCCTGGGGCCGCGCTGTCTGCGCCGGCTCAGGCTGTGCCGCCTTAACAGGCTCAGGCCGGGATTCCTTCTTCGGTTCCGGTGCCGCCTCTGGCTGAGGCTTCGGTTCCGGTTCTGCCTTCACCTTCTGTACTGGCTCAGGCCGGGGTTCCGGCTTCGGTTCCGGCTGCTTCGGCTCTGGCTCCTTCTTCGGTTCCGGTACAGGCTCGGGCTGCTTCACCGGAACTTTCTCCGGTGCCGGCTTCACCTCAGGCTGCGCCATCCCGACTTTCTCCATCAATGCTCTCAGTTCCTCCTCTGCTTCTACCGCCTGATCCGTCAGTTCGGCGATCATGGCGGAGAGTTCCGACGCATCGGCAGGTCTCTGGGGGAGCACCTTCTTCGGCGCCGGTCTGGGGACCGGTTCGGTTGCCGGCTGTACGGCTGGCACCGCATCAGGCTTCGGCACTGCAGTCACCGGAGTCGGAACAGGCGAAAGCACCGGCTCTGCCACCTGCCCTCTGACCGGTTCCGTTCCGGGCGCCTTCCCTGCCGGATGGGCTGCGGGCTGCGGCGCCGTGACGGGAGTCACAGGCTGTGGTGGAGGTCCCGGTGTGTACACTGGTTCCTGTCGGATGATGATCTGTTCCGGAAGCACGATCACGCGCTCCTTCTCCTTCGGTTCCGGGGCCGGAGCCGGCGGAGGCGTCGGAACAGGTACTGCAACCTTGTCATTGATCTCACTGACAGAATGATGGATCCCGGTCAGGATCCGGTCGGTGTTCCGCTCCTTTCGGGAACTCCTGGTCAGAAAGAGGATCCCCAATATGACAAGGATGATTATCCCCAGCAGTATCAATAACATGATGACTAAGCTGGAATCAATCATAATACCTCACCTTTCTTATGGTTACATTCTCTGTTATTATAACATCAAATAATTATTATGGCAAACCAAAAGGCCTATACATAGCAAAAAAGTACCATTTTTTCAATCTTTTCGTATTAATTGCTCTGTTTTTTGGCTTCGGTTTTGGCTTTTTTCTGGAATTGCTTCAGAAGTGCGGTGACATTCTCGATCTTGGTTGCTGCCTTGATCTGGTCGATATACTTCTCCGACAGATCCGCTCCGGCCTTCCCCAGCTGACTCGCACCGGAGGAATAGATCTCCTTCACGGCATCCAGCTTGGCATCCATCAGCTTGTCCGCTGTGGTGCGGAATCCCGCCATGGAACGGTCCAAAGCCGCCTGAGCCTTATACACCTTCTTCTTTCTCCGGGCCTTATAGGCCTTCTTCCCATACTTCTTAAGAAGCTTCCGGACCTTGGCCCGATCTGCTTTGTCAAACTGGGACACCCGGATCTGGTCCATGGCGTACCGGGTCCGCCCCTGAACCTTCCGGACCTCGCGCTTGCGATAGGATCCGAGGATCATCAAAGCCCCAACGACGAGCATACCGATGATGATCTGGTTTTCTTTATCTCTATCCATAGCCATATCATTACCTCCAATTATGCTTCCAGTATATCACAGCCCTTCACGGGTTCGCAACAACAGCCTTTGACACATGCCCCGGAACAAGGTAAGATAGATGCGAAAGGAGTCTGAATATGCTAAGCAATCTCGTCTTTTGTCTCAATGCCACGGTCCCCATCTTTCTGCTGATGCTGCTGGGGATGTTTTTCATGCGCGTAGGGATCTTCACAGATGACTTTGTGCGCAGGATCAACTCCTTCGTCTTCCGTATCGCCCTGCCCGTGCTGGTGTTCTATGACCTGTGCCGCGAGGACTTCTACAAGGTCTGGGACCTCCGCTACGTGCTGTACTGCTTCTTCTCCACGGCAGCCATGATCCTGCTGGTCACGGGGATCTCCTTCCTTTTGAAGAACAAAGCCCACCAGGGTGAGTTCATCCAGGTCTCCTACCGCAGCAGCGCCGCCATCCTGGGCGTGACGCTGGTGGTGAACATCTACGGCGACTCCGGAATGACCCCTCTGATGATCCTGGGCGTCGTGCCCTTATATAATATTGCTGCCGTTGTGGCTTTGTCCCTGTTTCAGCCGGACCGAAAGCCCCTGGACCGGGAGAGACTGAAGAAGACTGCCAGGGAAATCGTCACCAACCCCATCATCCTCGGCGTCTTCGCAGGCCTGATCTGGTCACTGCTGCAGATCCCCATGCCTTCGGTTCTTGACAAAACCGTGGAAAGCGTGGCTCGGCTGGCCACGCCCCTTGGCATCATGGCCATGGGAGCCGCCTTTGATCTGAAGAAGGCCCTGGCAAGCTGGAGGGAAGCCAGCCTCAGCACCTTCCTGAAGCTCTTCGGCCTGTGCTGCATCTTCCTTCCCATCGGCATCGCCATGGGATTCACCCAGGACAAGCTGGTGGCAGCCCTGATCATGTGCGGGTCCCCCACCACCGTCAGCTGCTATGTCATGGCCCGTGAAATGGGACATGACGGTACCCTCACTGCGAGTACCGTCATGCTGACTACGTTCCTTAGTTCTTTTTCTCTGACCTTCTGGCTCTTCATCCTGAAGAGCATGGGCCTACTCTGATGCCGGGAATCCGCTGATCCGGTCATCGGCCCGAAGGGCGTAAATATGATCATCGATATAGATGGCTCTTCTCACCGTGTCCCCTGCGACGCGGTGTTTTTTTACCTTCTGCAGTTTCTGGTCCTTCACGGAGAAGGTCATGACGCCGCCGTCGTAGCTGTCATTCTCAGACCACTCCCCGTATGGGATCCCGTAATATCCCTGTTCCTCATTGACCAGCAGGGCTTTGTGCTCGTACTGAGCTTCACTTTCGAGTCCCGAAAACTCCTGACTGTCCGCCACCTTCGGCTCCGAAGGATCACTGATGTCGAAGACCACCAGCTTGGTCCCGTCCAGGGCCTCCCCTTCCTTGGTGGTCTCCGTGGACCAGCCGATCCCCAGCAAAGTCTTCTCGTCTACCGGAACGAGGAGTGTGGAGAATCCGGAGATCTTGACGCTGCCGTCGATCTTCGGCTCCTTCGGGTCGCTGAGATCCAGGACGAACAGCGGGTCCGTCTGCTCGTAGGTGATCACATAGCCCCGGTCCCCGATGAACCGCACGGCCTCGATGTGCTCGTCCTTCGCAAAGCCGGTGACACTGCCCACCTGCTCCAGGTCCTCGTCCAGGATATACAGGTTGTTGACGTTCTTATCCTCCTGCATGGATGTGGTGGCGATCCGCAGATACCCGTCCTTCTCATCCATGGAGAACTGGTTGTTCACATTCCCCTTGATCTTCGCCGTGGCCACAAAATCCACCTTGCCGTCTTTCAGGCTGGCTTTCAGGAGCCGTGTGGAATCCGCGCCGTACCAGTAGGCCTGCTCATTGTCCTCTGCATCGGGGCCTGCGATATACAGGTTGTCCCCATTGCTGTAGATCTGCTCCGAAGCCCCCAGGACGGCTTTGGTCCTGGCCTTGACGTGTTTTCCGGAGGTGATGTCGATGGCCCCCAGTACCGCATAAGAGGTGTCCATGGGTGCCGGCATCATGCAGATGTCATTGGCCATGAGCTTCTTGTAGCCTTTGTCCCCGGTGCAGTAGGGGACGATGCGTCCGCCCTGGTCCACCCAGTCCCGGGTCACCAGGTACACAAAGCCTTCCGCCATGCGGCTGGATACCACATCGCCGGTCTGCTTATACTGCTGGAGCTTTTTGGGCTTCTCCGGATTACGGATATCGTAGGTGGTGACTGTTGTGAGGGAGTCTTCCTTATAGGACGTGCCAATGGCAATGAGTTTCTCCTTATACAGATACAGATCATTGAACCAGGCTTCCTCCCCGCCGGGCCGGATGGTGGCCAGAGTCTCCGTCTCCCCCTGACTGACTGAGGCGATCCGCAGCGTACCATCTCCGGTGATATAGTAGATGCATTTCCCGTCGGTCTTGATGATGTCCGCCTCGTCCACCCCTTCCACCTGAACATAGGTGTCGGAATGGGAACCGCTGCTCTTGGCTTCTCCTGCAGCGTTGGAAGCAAGGGCTGCGCTGTCCGAAGTCGCCGATTCCGCAGCTCCGTAATCCACCGACTCATCCAGGATCAGCTGCTGTTTTTCCCCGATCTCCTTCAGCTCTTGCCGGATGTCCTTATAGTCCGTGAACCAGGTCAGACTGTCCTCCGCCTTTGCCGTCACCGCCGTATCACTGACACTGACCGGCTCCGCCGGATCCTCCGTGAAATGATTGACTGCCGGCACCGCTACCGCAACCAGCAGGCAGGCCGCCAAAGCCAGCGGCCCGAAAGTCCGCCACGGACTGGGCTTCTTTGCGGCGGGCCTTACTTCCCGGGCTGGCTCCGGCTCCGGGGCCGCCGCCAGCTTCGCCATCATGGCGTCCTCGGACAGGTTCTCCGGCGCCTTCAGGCCGTCCCCTTCAAACTGTTCTTTTATATATTCGATATCCCTTTTCATTGTTATCCCTCCATGAACGCTCTCATCTTCGCAAGGCTTCTGGACTGGCTGGAGCGGATGGTTCCGGCCGCCTTTCCGGTGATCTCCCCGATCTCCCGGCTCTTCAGCCCCGCCACCACAGAAAGCAGCACGATCTCCTGCTCCTCTTCCGTGAGTTCCCCCAGGGCCTCCATCAGCATCAGACTCTTCTCAGAGGGCCCATCCTCCGCCGTCTGCAGAGCGGCCTCCGCGTTCAGAGCTTCCTGCCGTTCCCGGTCGGCCATGGCCTTCCGGATCAGCGCGCCGCAGCATCCGGACAGGATCCGGAAGATCCAGGCCGGAAAGGTCTGCGGATCCCGCAGACTTCGGATCTGCTTCCAGGCCGACAGCACACATTCCGATACCGCATCCTCTGCATCCTCCCGATTCCCCAGCCGGTAGAAGGCATAACGATACAGCCGGTCTTTGTACTCTCCATATATTCTGCAGAAGGCCTCCCGGTCCCCCGCTCTTGCTTGTTCGATCAGTCTCAGTTCTTCCATAACTCGATGTCTCCAGATATCTGTGGATGTTTTTTGATACTTTTTGCGATGAGTGTAGGTGTTTTCGCGAATTTTTTTCGAAAAACATCCACACCACTTGAGCACTTTCATATATTAAGTATACGTCCCGGCCAAAAGTGTTGCAACATTTGCATAATTTTCTTATACTGAAATCAGTAGGAGGTGAAAAATATGAAAAGACGCATCCTGTCGGTTCTGATGATCATCATGGTAGCCTTTGTGTTCTCTGCGGCGCCGGCCAGCGCAGCAGCGAAGAAGGTGAAACTCTCCAAGACCAAGATCACCCTGAAGGTCAAAGGAACCAAGACACTGAAGATCACCGGGACCAAGAAGAAGGTCAAGTGGTCCGCCACCAAGAAGCTGGTGACCATCAAAACCAAAGGCAAGAAGAAACACACCGCCGTCATCCGGGCGAAGAAAGCCGGCACCTGCTGGGTCATCGCCAAGGTGGGCAAGAAGAAATATAGATGTAAGGTCGTAATCAAGAAGAAGAAAACTGATGAGGGAGAAGGCTATGCTGTGGGGCCCGTACCCGACCCGCCAGAGCGGAAAGATGTGGACCCCCTGCCCATCAGCACCTCTTCAAAAAGTCTGACGGAGAATTTCAAGGCTAATACGGTGACAAGCCGCGCAGCGGACACCACCTTCATCAACGCCGTGAACGATACTTCTGTGAAGCTTCTGCAGGAGACCATGGCCAAAGAGACGAGAAGGAATAATCTGCTGATCTCCCCGGACTCCATCCTGACAGCCATGGCCATGACAGAGCTGGGAGCGGGAGGTACGACCCGCACGGAGATGGAGACCGCCTTCGGCGGCATCGGGGCAGAAACCTACAGCCAGTACCTGGCGACCCTGAACAAAAGGCTGACGGCGGACCGCGGTGTCTACTATCACATCGCCGACTCCATCTGGTTCAAGACCGGCGAAATCACCATGAAGCCGGCGTTCCTCCAGCAAAACGTGGATTACCACAGTGCTGAGGTCTATGAGGCGCCCTTCAATGCCGGCACAGTGCAGGATATCAACAACTGGGTCCACAATCACACCAATGGTATGATCCCGAAGATCCTGGAGGACCTGGATGCGGAAGCGCGGTTTGCCCTGATCAACGCCATCGCCTTTGAAGGACGTTGGGCAGACCCCTTCGGAAATCCTTCGCAGAAGGCATTCACCAAGGAAAATGGCGATTCCAAGGATGTCAACATGCTGACCGGATTCGAGCACACCTATCTGAAGGTCAACGGCGGCCAGGGCTTTGTGAAGCCTTATGAAGGCGGCAACCTGGCCTTCCTGGGAATTCTTCCGCCGAAGGGAACCAGCGTGGAAGACTTTGTGAAGGGGCTCAAAGGAACCGATCTGACGAATGCCTATGCAGCGCGGAAAACCGATAACGTCCTGGTGGATATCTGGGTGCCGGAATTCAAGTACGACTATGACACCAACCTGGAGGACGTGATGCAGGCCATGGGCATCCGCAAAGCCTTCACCGGCGAAGCGGACTTCAGCGCCATGACGGATTATCCGGTATGCATCGACCGCATCATCCATAAGACCCATATCGAGCTGGACAAGGAAGGAACCAAGGCCGCTGCAGCCACCGCCGTAGTGGGCAAAGCCGGTTCAGCGCCTCCGGGAGCACCTCCGGAAAAGTTTACGGTCCACCTGGATCGCCCCTTCGTCTACGCCATCGTGGATACCAAGACGGGGATCCCACTGTTCCTGGGATATGTAAAGGAGATATAGAATGATCAGACTGACGTTTCTGTCGGAAAATAAAACGGAAGAGCCGGGCTTCTGCGGGGAGTTCGGCCTTTCCATGTACATCGAGGCCGAGGGCAAGAAGATCCTTTTCGACACCGGCGCCTCGGACATGTTCGCAGACCACGCTTCCATGCTGGGCATCGACCTGGCCGACGTGGATTTCTGCGTCATCAGCCACGGCCACTACGACCATACCGAGGGCGTGCCACGGTTTTGTGCGCTGAATCCTTCCGCGCCGGTCTACATCCACAAAGACGCGGGCCCGGAGATGTTCGGCACCACGG
>CAMOGZ010000080.1 GCA_946614405.1 uncultured Eubacterium sp.
CTTCTTCGTCTCCTCCTTGGCCGGCTTCTTTCCCTTGGCGGGGATCACCGTGTCCGCCTTGGTGATCTCCTTCTTTCCCTTGCTGTCAGAGAATAGCTTGCCGCACACGCTGCAGGTGTAGTAGGCGATGTTGCCTTCCTTCGTCTCTGTCGCCGCCTTGGCCGCCGTCTTGGTCAGATCGTGGCCCTTGGCGGGGATGGCCTCCTTTTCGGTATGATTCAGGCCCTCGTGCTTGGTGCAGGTCCTGGTCTTCTCGCCCTTCTCAGTACAGTTGGGCTCCCTGGTCACTTCCCAGTCCCCCCAGACATGTCCGGTGGCGGGGATGGCCTCGGTATAGGTCTCGCCGCAGCTGCGGCACGTAAAGGTCCGCTCTCCGTCCTTGGTCTCCGTGGCGCGGGTGGTGATGGTGACCTTCCAGTCATGCTCTCCATCCCTGCCCGAGGGGCAGGTCCCCGTATCCGCGTGCACAAAGCCCACCTGGCCGGGTCCCCAGGCCAGTATGACCAGGAGTGCCAGCAGGAGACATGCGGCTCTTCGTATTGAATTCTGTCGAAGTCTTTCCTTACTCATTTCTTCCTGCCATAGCCTCCTTCAGCGGCTTGTAATATTTACGTCCCACCGGGAGGGTCTCCCCGGAACGCAGCGTTACCTGTTCATAAACAAAAGACTGTATGTATCTTGTCGCCACCAAAATGGAGCGGGAGATCCGGACGAACCCCCGGTTAAACATCAGATTCTCCAGTTTTCCCATGGTGGAAACAAACTCGAAGGTCGTGCCGCTGTAGTGCACCGTCACGATCTTCTGGTTGATCTCGAAGTACTGAATGGCTTGTACCGGAACGTTGCGGTGTTCCCCGACTCCGGTGAGAAGCAGGTACTCGCTCTGTTTCTCCTGGACCTCCCGGGCCGCCTTCAGGAAGACTTCCTCGATCCGCTCTTCTGAGAGCTGTTCCTTCAGCAGATAATTGTTCGCCCGAACATCGAAGGCGTAGAAAACCGCCTCCCGTGATGCGGAAAGGAAGATGAGCTCTCCCTCATAACCGAGCTCTCGGAGCTTCCGCGCAGTCTCGATTCCATTAGTCCCGGGCATGCTGACATCCAGGAACAGAATATCTCCGTCCCGTACGATATCGTCTGCAAAGAACAGAAGCTGGTCGCCGCTCTTGTAGCGGGCGAAATCCGCCTCAAATCCGTTCTTCTCACAGACTCCTCTGAGGTAGTCCTCATACCTGGTTATTGTCTTTTCATCATCGTCGCAGATAATTACTAACATCGTTTCCTCTAGTTGCTCTTTCTTACTAATTTACCATAGACGACGACGCGGTTCTCTCCGGTCGCCTCAGCGCAGGTGCTCATCATCAGGATGTGGTCATCGGCGCTGACCTTGGTGTCGGTTCGGATCATGGAATTATCCTTGATCCACTGTATGTACTCTTCCCTCTCTTCGTCCCCCGAAAATTCAAACTTGTAGCGGTCGCTGTCCGCCAGCATCAGCACGGTGCCGATGATCTCCACATCATACTTCTGATCCGGAGTTTCCAGATACATGGTATGGTGGCTGTCATAGAACTCCTGCTCCCGGAACTTGAACAAAGGCTTGAACATGGTTCCGTCCCGCATGCTGTGTCCGTAGATCACCGTCACAAAGTCCTGGAACGGCGCCTGATTTCGGCAGTCGATAAACAGCGTCCCTTTCCATCCATAATCGCCGTTGATGAGGCGATGGAGATAGTAATCATTGTCCGGTCCCTGTACCACAGGGTAGTCAATGACGGTGTCCTCACACCGGAGCCAGGCCTTCAGATCCGGATACTTCTTCAGCATTTTCTTCCAATTGATGGCATCCTTGTCTCCCCGGGCCTCTTCCGCCACTGCGTGGTAGACCTGGGACTCCTGATAATACTGCCATACCGTGGTTCCGATGCGGTATCCGCTCACGCCGATGACGATCAGCAGTATCAAGATGATCAGTTTAAACAGGAAGCTGCTTTTTTTCTTTCTTTTTCTGGCCATAACTCTAATCCTCCATTGTTATGATACCACAAAAGATTCCGTCGTGCAATTCTGTAAATAGAACGCCCACAACCCCTGCGGCTGTGATACAATAGTAGAAGTTGAGAGTGAGGAGGAAGATTATGACTTACGATTATAAAAAACTGCAGAATGGAAGCGACATCCGCGGCGTGGCTCTGGAGGGAGTCAGCGGAGAGCCTGTGAATCTGACACCGGAAGCGGTGGAACGCCTGGCTAAGGGCTTCCTGGTCTGGCTGAAGAATGACACCGGAAAGGCTCCGTCTGATCTGACCATCACCGTGGGAAGAGACAGCAGACTGTCCGGAGAAGCCATCACGGAAGGCTTTGTGGCTGCCCTGAAGGGCTATGGCTGCCGCATCATCGACTGCGGCATGGCCTCCACCCCTGCCATGTTCATGTCTACCGTATTCCCGGAGTTTGACGCCGACGGCGCCGTGATGATCACCGCCAGCCACCTGCCCTGGAACCGCAACGGAATGAAGTTCTTCAGCAAGCGGGGCGGCCTGGACAAGGGAGACATCACCGACATCATCGTCTTCGCGGAATCCAGCCAGATCCTGGGACAGCTGATGCCCTGCGGGCAGGCTCCTGAGACGGAGGCACCGGCCCTCATGGATGTTTACTCTGCGCATTTGAGAAAACTTATAGTAGAAGGGACCGGAAGCGAGCAGCCTCTTGCGGGGCTGAAGATCTGCGTGGACGCCGGAAACGGCGCAGGAGGATTCTACGCTTCCAAGGTCCTGGCGCCACTGGGTGCGGACGTATCCTCCAGCCAGTTCCTGGAACCCGACGGCCACTTCCCCAACCATGCACCGAACCCGGAAAACAAAGAAGCCATGGCATCCATCTGTGAAGCCGTGATGGCCAATGGATGTGACCTGGGTCTGATCTTCGATACGGACGTGGACCGGTCTTCAGCAGTGGATGAGAATGGCTGTGAGATCAGCCGGAACGGCATCGTGGCTATGGCGGCGGCTCTGATCGCGGACTTATACCCCGGGACCACCGTGGTCACCGACAGCGTCACCAGCGACGAGCTCCATGATTATCTGGAAGGAAAACTTGGACTGAAGCATCTCCGCTTCAAGAGAGGATACCGTAACGTGATCAACAAGTCCGTGGAGCTGAATGCGGAAGGAATCGACAGCCAGCTTGCCATCGAGACCTCCGGCCATGCGGCATACGGAGATAATTACTTCCTGGATGACGGGGCCTTCCTGGCTACCCGGATCGTGATCCGCACCGCTCTTCTGGCGAAGGAAGGGAAGAAGATCTCTTCCGTCATCGCGGACCTGGCCCAGCCGGCAGAGTCTGTGGAAGTGCGTCTGCCCATCACCGCAGAGGACTTCGGAGCCTGTGCTGATGCGGCACTTGCGGCAGTGGAAAAGCTGGCGGAGACTGGATCACCGGAAGCGGAAGGCGTTGAATTCACCATCGTATCGCCTAATTACGAGGGCATCCGCATCGCCTATTCCGGCGCTCACGAAGGATGGTTCCTGGCACGGAAATCTCTCCATGATCCCATCATCCCCATCAATATCGAGTCCAGAAAGACCGGCGGCTGCGATGTGATCCGCCGCGTGCTGGCAGACTGTCTGGGCGGCATCGAGGGACTGGACATCTCCAAATTAAAATAAGCAAGAAAAATCCGGTAGGCATTCGCAGTATGCTTACCGGTTTCTTATATTTATAATATTTAACCACTTTCAATTACATTATACTCAAGTGCATTTTTTACGGGGGATTTTCGCCTAAGTGGTAGTAAATTCGTCCTAAGTGACGGTATACATGGTATATAATGCGGTAAAAAGATGAGGGAGCCCGTGGGCTCCCGCTGATTTTTGCTTATTATTTGATGTATTCCTTTGCCACATAGGGGCTGGTTGCGGTCTTCAGCATGCCGCCGTAGCCCAGTGTGAAGGATACGATGTCCCCAACCTGGTAGTCTTTGTCGCAGTGAGTCACATCCAGGATGGTATGGTCGGAGGATCCGCCCATGATCTCCACCTGAGGATCCACCGGAGTCATGCTGTCCAGATCGGTATCCTGCTTGCCCACTGCGATGATGGCACGCTTCATGATGCCGCGGTCCTCGTAGTAAGGCTTCTGGCCGAAGGCGTCTACGCCGACCTCGCCGATGGGCAGAGACGGTTTCTCTTTCAGCTCCACGATCTGAGCCTGCAGAACCATGGCGTCGCCGGTGGTTCCCGGAAGATCGGTCTCGTAGGCGGTGTCGTTGCCCAGGAGGAATGCCTCGCCCAGGCGCAGGTTGTTGATACCCTCAGGCAGCTCGCCTTTGTCGATGAGATAGATGGAGCTGGAGTTTCCGCCGGAGACCATCTCCAGCTTGTAGTCGAAACGCTTCTCGATCTCGCCGGCGATGCGGACCAGCTGAGACAGGTTGTCGTTCTTCGGAATGATGGCGCCGTAGCAGGTCAGGTTCACGGCGATACCATGGAGGTGGATATTCTCCAGGGTCAGGATCTCCTCCACCGCGTCCCAGATCAGCTCTTCTCTCTGGAAGAAGATGCCCTCTCTCAGGTCGCCCAGGTCGATCATCAGAACGATGTCGTGGACCTTGCCGGCCTTGGCTGCTTCCTCATTCAGCAGGCGAATGGTGGAAAGCTCGGAGTTGAAGGAGACGTCAGCGTACTTGATGACATCGGCTACTTCATCGTGCATGGGGATGCGCAGAAGCAGAGTCTTCTTGCCGGCTTCTCTTGCGATATCGCAGTAGCTTGCCAGGTTCTGGACTCTTGAGTCCGCCATGTAGCTGACTCTCGGGGAGGCTGCTACCAGTTTGGCCATCTCCGGGTCCGCACAAAGCCCTTTGGTAACGATCATCAGGGAACATCCGCCGCGCTCTGTGATGTCCGCAACGGCGTCCAGGTTCTGCTGCAGCTTGTTCAGATCAATGACTAATTTCGGATACATTTTCTCTCTCCATTCTGCCGCGTCACCACGCGGCCAGTGTGATGGCCGCATATTCCGCGGCTTCTGTCGGTTTGCCGCGGCCTTAGCGATTGCGGCTCTGGTTGTTGGGACAGTGGGTGTGGGTGCAGATGTCGCACTCGTGATTGCAGTTGTTCCAGGGCTTGGACCGGTCGATGGCCGGATCCTCCGTTGCCTTGGCACGGGTCTCTTCGGTCTCCTTCAGAGCCTCCGCCTGCTTCTGATTCCACTCGGGCTGGTTTCCGCCGCCCTCCATGATGGCCCGCTTCTCGGCGTTCACATAGGTGCCGTCTGCCTGACGGGCATTGGCTCCGCCGATGGGCTCATCGTCTTTATAACAGCTCATATCATATCCCATGTCTTCCATTTCCTTGATATGAGCGGCGTATTCTTCTTCTCTTTTCTTAGCCTCTTCATATTCGGCATCCACGTCTGCCATGCCTTTGATTGCGGAAGCATAGATGCTCTCCTGCGCCGGCTTCTCCGGGAACTTGAAGTCGAGGCTTTGTTCCAGGAGCTTGATGGCGGCCTCTCGGTTGGTCTTGGACAGCACGCCCAGAGATGCCATGATGTAGTCGTTGTCCACCAGGATCTTCGCATGCTCCGTGGGGAACAGTCTCATGCCGGTGATGTTCTGTCCCGGGATCTCGCTCATGATGTCCACTCTGTGAGGCAGACGGGTCAGCGCGCCGCCGGTTCCCACGATGTACTTGACCTGTGTCAGGTCCTTGCCTTCTGCCACGGTGGAACGTCCGGAAGGTCCATAGATGTAGCGGAGCTGTCCTGCGTGACGCTCGGTGGCCTTGAAGACGGCCTCGCGGGTCAGTCTCTCTACCAGCTTGAACTCATCCTCGTTCTTGGGGATGGCGTAGTAGGTCTCCAGGGTCTTGTCCAGGTCGATGTGCAGCTTGTTCTCGCACTCTTCTCTCAGGACTTCCTCGCCGATGGACTCGATGACCTTGTAGCGGTTGACGAAGACGCCCAGGTCTCCCTCTACGGTTCTCTTGGCCTTGGGTTCCGGGGTGGTCATGATACGGGCTACCTTGTCAGACTCCACTGCCACGGAGTGCAGGTCTGTGGTGGCGCCGCCCACGTCCAGGACGATCAGGTCGCCGATGCAGTCATACAGCACTTTGGTGCATTCCATAACGGCACCCGGCGTGGGGATGATGGGTCCGCTGACCATGTCGCGGACGTGCTCCATGCCCGGGGCATTGGTGATATGATCCTCAAAGGCCTGCTGGATGACTTTCCGGCAAGGTTCGACGTTCAGTTCATCGATCTTGGGATAAACGTTTTCCACGACGTACACCGGCTGCTGACTGTCCTCGAAGATCAGCTTGATCTCCTCCTGGTTCTCGCAGTTTCCGGCGTAGATGATGGGCACGTTCAGTCCCATGTCATGGATGCGCTCTGCATTGTCCAGGGCAGTGTCTCTCTCACCGTAATCCACACCGCCTGCGATGAGGATCAGGTTGGGGTTGATATCCCGGATCTTTGCGATGTCGGTCCTTCTGAGTCTGCCGGAAGTGACGTAATGGATGATTCCGCCGGCTCCCAGCGCTGCCTCCTTGGCCGCTTTGGCAGTCATGTCATAGACCAGACCGTGGACGGTCATCTTCAGGCCACCGGCAGCGGAAGAGGTAGCCAGCATCTGGTCATACTCCAGCTTGCTGATGCCTTTGTTCTTGCAAAGGTCATCCACCGCGCCCTGCAGGCCCACGCGCACATCACCTTCCAGGACGGAAGTAGGCGCCTGACCCTGACCCCAGAAACAGGGGTGATCCGTATCCAGGTCCGTGAACGCATTGACCACTGTGGTGGTCGATCCAATTTCTGCTACTAATACATCTACCTTCATTATTTGCTCCTTGTTTCACTAGCTAAGCCATTGCAAAACATA
>CAMOGZ010000081.1 GCA_946614405.1 uncultured Eubacterium sp.
CGGAAGGGAAGCCGGAGTCGAAAGGGGAACATTATGAGGGATCGCAGACTGGAAAAACCAATGGGAGGAGCTGTGTCCGCAATGATTATTTGCGTGACACTGCTTTTTGCTGTTACGACAGCTGCAAGTTACGGGGCATCTACCCCGGTGTCGAAAGGAACCATTAAGTCCACGGACGGCGTGATCGTCCGGGCCTCTGCCAGCGTCAGCTCCAAACAGGTGGGAGAGGCGGAGTACAAGGATACCATCCAGATCACAAAGGTTAAGTTCACTTCTGCCAAAAGCGCAGCGGCCAAGTACGTCTGGGTATATTCTTCCGGGCACAAAGGCTACATTCGCTCCGATCTGGTCACCGTTTCGGATAAGACCAGCATCACCGGCACCACCACAGACAGCCTGAACATGAGAAAGGGCGCAGGCACCGGCTTTGCGGTCCTGAAGACCCTGAACAAGAAGGCAAAAGTCACCGTCACTGTCAAGGCCCTTGATAAAGACGGGAAGGCCTGGTATAAGGTGAAGAACGGAACGGGATACGGTTACGTATCTGCAGACTATGTCACACTGGCTGCAGCAGCCAAGACCACCACGACCACACAGACGAAAAAGACCACCACATCCACTGCATCGAAGACTGCGGTAAAGCCGGCAGCCATCTCCAAGACACAGACCAAGGTCAGTGTGCTGGAGGACGGGACCATCATCCGGAAGAGTGCTTCCGTGAAGTCTGCAGAGATCACAAAGGTCAAGAAAGCAACGGTCCTGAACATCACTGAGAAGAAATATCTCACCAAGTCCAGCGAGAAGACCAGCGACATCTGGTACTATACTCCGACTTATAAAGGCTGGATTCGTGCTGATCTGGTGGAAAGCTATGATTACTATAAACTGGCGGCTTATACCACAGATTCCGTCAACATGCGCCGGGGCGCTGGCACGGGATTTAAGGTAAAGGCGACACTGCCAAAGAGCACTGCCGTGGAGGTCTCCCTGAATGCCACGGACTCCGCCGGTGGCAAATGGGTGCGTGTTACCTGGGGAAAGAAGAACGGATACGTTTCCGCCGCATATGTGACCATCGGGAAAGCACCGCTCAAGAAGGCTGAGACCGAGACCGCGGCGAAGACCACCACATCCGCCGGGAAAGACATCATCGAAAGCAACGGGTTCCCATCCACCTATAATGTGATCCTGAAGAAGCTTGCCAAGAAGCATCCAAACTGGATCTTCAAGCCGGTGGATACCGGACTGGACTGGACCAAGGCCACCAAGAAGATGGTGAGCAACCCGGGAGCCAACACCATCTATACCACCTATGCCTACGCCTATCGTTCCGTTGAGAAGGGCTGCTACAACTATCTGAAGCACACCTACAGCCCCAAGGACGGATCCAAGTTCGTGGCGGCGGCGCCACAGGCGGTCTATTACTACATGGATCCCCGTAACTGGCTGGATGCAGAGCATATCTTCATGTTCGAGGATCAGTCCTATCATCCTGAGTACCAGACCAAGGCCATGGTGAAGTCCATCTTCGGCAATCCGTCCTTCTATCGGAACAAGACTTTGTACAACAATGCCGGAAGCTTCATCACCGCGGCTAAGGAGAGTAATCTCAATGCCGTCTACCTTGCCTCCAAGGCCCTGAACGAGCAGGGCAGCGGAATCAACAGCGGCAAAGTCGGCGGAAAGAAAGTGTATAACATATTCAACATCGGAGCATACGATTCCGCCAGCGGCGGCGCGGCAAACGGTCTGAAGTTCGCGGCATCCGGAAGTTCCTACATGCGTCCCTGGACCAGCATCGACAAAGCCATCCGGGGCGGTGCCAAGTACATCTCATCGAATTTCTCCACGAACAAGCAGAACAGTTGCTATCTGGAGCATTTCAATGTGCTGAACGGTCTGAATGCAGTGGGGACACACGTCTACATGACGGCGGTCTATGCACCCATGTCCACCGGCTATGCAACAGCCATGGACTACCAGGATTACGGGATCTACAACAATAAGATCGTGTTCTATATCCCGGTATATCATAATATGCCAAAGACAAAACTGCCCAAGCCTTCCACCAGCTGGGATGTGGATAACAATTATTATCTTAAGAATCTGTCGGTGAAAGCAGGAGGGAAGACCTATACCGCCATCAGCAGCGGTTCGCTGAACTACAAGAAGACTTTCAGCATCACCGTTCCTGCGGGAACCACCACTGCGACCATCAATGCATCGAAGGCCAGTGTGACGGCTGCTACGGTAAAGGGGACCGGTAAGGTGAACCTTTCGGTGGGAACCAATAAATTCAAGGTGAAGTGTAAGTCCTCGTCAGGACTGACCAGGACCTACACACTGAAGATCATCCGGAAATCATAAATCGAAATGAATACCCTGATAAGTGTCACGCTGCTGCAGCGTGGCATTTATTTTATTCAGAATGGTGCGTTTCTGGTAGCTCCAGGCGGGAGCGATGAGGGTCTTGCGGGGGGCATCGCCGGTGAGCCGGTGGACGGTCATCTCCGGCGGCAGGATCTCAACGATATCGCAGACCAGATCCACATACTCCTCGATGGAGTCGAAAGGGACATAGTCCGGCATTTCCTCTGCAAGGCGGGATCCTCTCACTACATTCAGCAGATGAAGCTTGATCCCCCAGGCGCCGCAGCGGGCCACATAACGGGCAGACTCAATCATCTGTTCCCGGCTTTCCCCGGGAAGGCCCAGGATCAGGTGTACCACGGTGCGGATGCCCCGCCGGTTCAGCTCTTCCATGGCATGATCGAATACGGCCAGTGGATAGCCCCGGTTGATCCGGACAGCCGAATCGTCGTGGATGGTCTGAAGACCCAGCTCCACCCACATATAATGGGATCCATTCAGCTCGGAAAGAAGATCCAGTACGTCTTTCGGGAGACAGTCCGGCCGGGTGGCGATGGCGATGCCGGAGATCCTGGGATCACTCAGAGCTTCGCTGTACTTCCTGCGGAGCTCAACTACGGGAGCGTAAGTGTTGGTATGGTTCTGAAAATAGGCGATATGGCCGCTATCCGGCCACTTATCAGACAGGAGCCTGATCTGGTCGGAAATGGTGGAAGCGAAGTCGCCGCCGCCTCCACTTCCGCAGAAGAGGCATCCGCCTGTGCCGCAGGTGCCGTCGCGGTTGGGACAGGTGAACCCTCCGTCAAGGGATAACTTGACCATCTTTTGGCCAAAGTCTTTCTTCAGCTGCCGGCCGATCATATTAATGCGGAGAGACTCCCCGGTTTCGCTCATTTTCTTGTCTTTCATGGTGCTGCACCTCTTTTCATTATGCTGATATTATGATATAATGAAACGTCACGAATGTGAAGTTTTTTTAGTGGGAGGAGACCATGTCGGAACGGAAAACAAGCGGAAATATTACAACAGGGCAAACCAAGTCGGAACGCATCAATCCCATGGGGAACGATCCGTTTGGGGCGGGGCTTGACCACCGCCATCTTCTGCTTCACAGCTGCTGCGGTCCGTGCAGTTCCGCAGTGATCGAGCGTCTTCTTCCTTCCTTCGACATCACTGTATTCTTCTACAATCCGTGTATTACGGATCGTGAGGAATATGAGAAACGGAAGGAGAACCAGATCAAGCTGATCGAATGTATGAAAGCACGAGCAAGAGTCGGACTGGGAAATCTTGACTTTGTGGAGGGGGACTACGATCCGGAGCGATATCTTGATCTGGTGAAAGGTTTGGAGCAGGAACCAGAGGGCGGAGCACGATGCACCGTTTGTTTCCGTATGAGACTGGCACAGGCAGCATCTTATGCCAAAGGACACGGCTATCCCATTTTCGGGACCACGCTGACCGTAAGCCCCCATAAGAACTATGGGCTGATTTCTGAGATCGGACAGGAACTTGCCGCTCAGTACGGCATCGAGTTTCTGGACCAGGATTTCAAGAAGAAGGCAGGTTTCCAGCGAAGCGTTCAACTGTCCAGGGAATATGGGCTGTATCGTCAGGATTTCTGTGGATGCGAATTCTCCAGACGCCCATAAAAGCATCACGGAACCGTGACAGAGTGGAATTATCTATGTTATATGGAGGTTAATGTTATTATGTCCCAGTTGATTTTACCAGAAAACTACAGATCCGTTTTAGCACCCCTTGAAACACAGAGAGCGATCAAGAAGATCAAGGACTATTTCCAGTCTGAACTGGCTTATGGTCTTTCTCTTCGTCGTGTTTCCGCACCGCTTTTCGTGATCCCGGAATCCGGAATGAACGACAATCTGAATGGTGTGGAGAGACGTGTCAACTTCACTCTGAAGGATATCGATGAGAGGGAAGTTGAGATCGTTCAGTCCCTGGCTAAGTGGAAACGCTATGCCCTCGGAAAGTACGGGATCAAGCCCGGAAACGGAATCTATACAGATATGAACGCCATCCGCCGTGATGAGGAACTGGACAATCTGCACTCGATCTATGTGGACCAGTGGGATTGGGAGAAGGTGATCACCAAGGAACAGCGCTCCACCGAGTATCTCCATGAGACGGTCACCACCATCTACAATGCAGTGAAGAACCTGGGCGATTATGTGAATCGTCTCTACCGCGATATCCAGACTGAGATCCCCAATGAGATCTTCTTCATCACATCCCAGGAACTGGAGGATCTGTATCCCAATAAGACTCCGAAGGAAAGAGAAGACCTGATCTGCCGTGATCACGGCGCCGTTTTCATCGAGAAGATCGGCGGAGCTCTGAAGTCCGGAGAGCCTCATGACGGAAGATCACCGGACTATGACGACTGGGAACTGAACGGTGACATCCTGCTCTGGAATGACGTTCTGGACCGTGCATTCGAGATCTCATCCATGGGTATCCGTGTGGATGCAGAAGCCATGGACCGTCAGCTGAAGCTTGCAGGAGCAGAGGACCGCAGAGAGATGCCGTTCCATCAGGCGATCCTGAACGACGAGCTGCCGTACTCCATCGGCGGCGGAATCGGACAGAGCCGTCTGTGCATGTTCTTCCTGAGAAAGGCACACATCGGTGAGGTACAGGTATCCATCTGGCCTGAGGACATGATCGAGGAATGCAAACGCCACGGCATCTTCCTGCTGTAGAGTTATGTTTTACGCAGACCTGGTCATAGATCACAACAGCAGGCATACGGATGAACTGTATACCTATGCCTCGGAAGAGCCCCTATGCATTGGCCAGAGAGTCCTGGTCACGTTTGGAACAGGGAAAAGTCAGAAATTCGGCTATGTCTTTGCCGTGGATGTGGAACCATCCATCGATCCGAAACGGATCAAGACCATCGACGGCATCGATCCGGACATCAGCCTGACAGAGGAGATCATCTCCACGATTTCCTGGATGCGGCAGCGCTATGGGATCAAGTATCTGGACGGAGTCCGCTGCTTTGTGCCCCAGGGGAAGCCCCCCGCGCCGGGAAAGAATAAAGAACCATATCAGAATATCAAGGGTGAGCCGGACCTGGTGTCTGCGCTCACCCCGGAACAAAGCCTGGCCTGCAGGACCATTGGAAACGCACTGCGGAAACAGGAACCCGGACGGTTCCTGCTCCATGGCGTCACCGGAAGCGGTAAGACGGAGGTTTACATGCAGGCTATTGCCGAGGTGCTGGCCCAGGGAAGAACCGCCATTATGCTGGTCCCGGAAATCGCCCTGACCAAGCAGGTGATCGAACGCTTCGTCAGTCGCTTCGGAAAGAAACAGATCGCGGTCATGCACAGCAAACTGACCCGCCGGGAACGCTATGATGAGTGGGTCCGGATCCGGTCGGGGGAGGCCAGGATCGTGATCGGTGCGCGGACAGGCGTGTTCGCACCATTGGAAAACATCGGCCTCATTATTCTCGATGAAGAGCATGAGGCAACCTATAAATCCGATCAGACGCCGAAATACGATACCGTTGACATCGCCCTGAAGCGGCTGATGCATCACCGGGGCGTGCTGATCCTCGGAAGCGCGACTCCTTCTGTGGTCTCCTATCAGAGAGCCAGAGAAGGGATCTATCAGCTGATCGAGATGAAAGAAAGATATAATAAGGTGCCGCTGCCGGAGGTGGAGCTGGTGGACATGAGGGAGGAGATCCGAATGGGGAATCGCTCCATGTTCAGCCACAGTCTTTACCAGCAGATGCGGCAGACCCTGGACAGCGGCTCTCAGGTCATTCTGTTCCTGAACCGCCGGGGTTATTCCACTTATCTGTCCTGCCCGGACTGCGGCGAATCACTGAAATGCCCGGACTGCGGCATCTCTTTGGTATATCACAAGCGGGAGAATGCCGGGATCTGCCATTACTGCGGGCGGAAGTTCCGGATACCGGAAGAGTGTCCCTCCTGCGGAGGCGGGCCCATCCGGTTCTTTGGAACAGGGACCGAGAAAGTGGAGGAATTCACCCGGGAGTTGTTCCCGGAACAGAAGGTGGAACGACTGGATCTGGACACGGCCAAAAACAGCCGTGAGATCGACCGGATCCTGAACGGATTCTCTAAGAAGAAAACCAACATCCTCATCGGGACACAGCTGGTTGCTAAGGGTCTGGATTTCCGGAACGTCGGTCTGGTGGGCGTCATCGCGGCGGACGTCAGTCTGAACATACCGGATTACCGCTCTACGGAGCGGACCTTCCAGCTGGTGACACAGGTGGCCGGAAGAGCCGGACGGGGAGACAAGCGCGGCAAGGTCGTGGTACAATCTTACACTCCGGAGAATTTTGCCCTGCAGGCGGCTGCTGGACATGACTACCAGGGTTTCTTCCGACAGGAGGTAGTGGTCCGGCAGTTTATG
>CAMOGZ010000082.1 GCA_946614405.1 uncultured Eubacterium sp.
TCCTCCTCTCCGGTTGTCTCTATTTCAACGCTATTTCTTAACATGCTTGCAGTGCCACTTCAGTTTCTTGTTCCGGCGCCGGGCAAGTGTGGTCTCGGAGGGGACCCGCTGTCCGGACGCCTCCAGGGCGTAGCACCACTTGCCAAAGTACTTATGGATCATGTTGACCTCATCCAGATCCATGTCAGATTTTCTGGGGCAGCGTCCCAGCTCTTCAGAACGCCTGTTGATCAGATCGATCAGATAAGCACGGGCTTCTTCCCGCTCCAGTTCTTTGTTGTTCTTGTTTCCATTCTTTCTGATGTTGCTCATGTCAGCCTCTTCCCTCGTATCTTATCTGCAAATAAAATAGAACGCATCGCCGAGTTGCATGTACATCCGGAGTGCTGTTCTTCTGAAGAAGGGAACAGCAAACCAGAGCCCCTTCCGCAGGTTCGGGGCACATGCAAACCGACAAGCATTCCACCTTGATGCCTGACTGATCTATGGCTGGCAGACCTGACTCGCAAGCAAACGCCTGCACACAGTAGAGGTAAGACTGTGCCGGATTCTCACCGGCTTGTCACTTAGCACGACCGACACCCGCTGATGCGGGCCCTTCGCGACCACAGACCACACGATATACAATTAAAAAGAGCCATGGTGAATACACCACAGCTCCGGTTTTACTGTACTATAATTCCCTTCCTCAGTCACTCCGCTGAATGGAAATCGGTTCCATGCAGGTCTCCTGGCTCATGGATCATCGCGTCCGTTAACCCTTCCCAGCTTACGCCAGTGGGTGACTCCTGTCGCTTAACGTTGCTCCCCAAACACAGTGGCGGGACCGCTCAGGCATCTCTCCTGATTCCCTATTAACCCTCAAACCAATGAGGGACATGGAACGTATATTCAGTTCTTTCATGTATATTTTACCGACTATTCCTCTTTCTGTCAAGGGGAACCCGGGCGATACAGACAGATCTGGGCGGCGCAGATGGGAACGGATGAATAACCGTTTTATATCCATTTTCACAGTTTAGGTTGATTTTTGGAAATTTTACGGTATAATATCGATATAAGAACGATAACACAGATAGATCTTTGGTTATCATCCGTCAGGAGGTTATTATGACGATCGAGGAAATGAAGGAACGGAAGAGATCACTGGGATATACGTATCAGGATATTGCAGAGCTGTCCGGCGTTCCACTGGGAACGGTACAGAAGATCTTCGGTAATGTGACCAAGTCGCCCCGTCGGGAGACGATACTGGCCCTGGAGAAAGTACTGCTGCCACAGAAGCATGCCTTCTCTTATCAGGAGATCATGGAAGCAGACAGCGCAGGCGGGACTGTATCGGAGGCAGTCACTCCTTATACATCCGCTGTTTCAGAAAAGAAGCAAGGTGAGTATACGCTTGAGGATTATTACGCTCTTCCGGACGACCACCGGGCAGAGTTGATCGATGGGGTCCTTTATGATATGACCTCACCTACGACGACGCACCAGACCATCGCGCTGCAAATTTCTTACCAACTACTTCTGCAGAGCGAGGGACATGATGACTGCGCGGTATTTATCTCCCCTGTGGATGTACAACTGGATTGCGATGACCGCACTATGGTAGAACCAGATGTAGTAATACTTTGTGATCTGAAGAAGAACATCAACCGATGTATCTACGGTGCGCCGGACTTTGTTCTCGAGGTCCTGTCCCCCTCTACCCGGAGCCGTGACCTCATCATCAAGCTGAACAAGTACTGGCATGCCGGATGCCGCGAGTACTGGATCGTAGACCCGGAGGACCGGTCCGTGACCGTCTATGACTTCGAACATGAACGGATGGGACTCCACTACACCTTCGCGGACACGGTGCCGGTAGCAATATCCGGAGACCAGTGCAGCATTGACTTTCGCAAGATCGCACAGCAGCTGGACCGGTTCGCTTCCTTTCAGAAGTAACAGAGAAGGTGCCCTTGCGAGCACCTTCTCTTTAATTAAAACTCTCGATGACGATATTAGGATTCATCTTCTTTGCAAGTTTCTTGATTCCGTCAGAATCATAGGAATGGATCACGTAGGACCGCATCTTCACATCCCAGCGGATGTGGAGCAGAACATTCGGGGCCTTTTCTTTGTAATTGAAGCCCAGAGAGTTGATGTCCTCCCAGCGCCACGTATTCTCGTGGACCAGGGTCAGCACCCTCAGCCGGGTGGTGATGCCCTTCTCATTGATGATCTGTTCCTTCTCCAGGAAGCAGGCCAGAAGCACCAGAAATGCGATGGGGATATAGAACAGCTGATGCTGCAGGATCTCCATGACGATCAGCACGCAGACGACTGCGATATACATGATCTTGGTGTTCCGGTCTCTCGTCTTGACGATTCCTCTGAATTCCATTTTACTTGAAGTCCGGATATACGCCCTCGGCACGGAGTCTCTTCAGATTCTCCATGGCGATCTCATGCGCATCGTCCGGTGCACCAGCCGGGCCCTTGCCCTTCACCAGTCTGCGGAAGATGTTGGTTCTGGAACCATCCGCGAAGATGATGTTGGCACCGAAGGAAGTGGTGACCAGGGCGAAGATCGGGTTGATGATGTTCATGAATACGAAGGGCAGGTATCCCAGGGTGGGAACGCCCAGAACGCTGGAGTGATAAGCTCCGCAGGAAGACCATGGAACCAGCGGGCTCCACAGAGTACCGCAGTCCTCCAGAGAACGGGACAGCATGTTTCTGCCCAGACCCATCTCGTCATACTTATCCTTATACATAGAAGCCGGAATGATCAGTCCCAGGTACTGGTCGCACATGGTGGTGATGCAGAATGCTCCGGTGATCATGGTGACTGCAGCCAGCTGGAACGGAGTCTTTACCTTCTTGATCAGGGAACCAAGCAGGGACTCTACAGCTCCGATGGTCTGCAGGATTCCGCCGAATCCGACAGCGATGATAACCAGGTTGTTGGTCCACAGCATGCTGTCCATACCGCCGCGGTTCATCAGCTTGTCAGCCAGTTCGTTTCCGGTCTCAGCCTCATATCCATAGTGTACCAGGGTGATGCAGTCGTTGAAGCTTGCACCCTGGAAGATGATAGCGAAGATACATCCGATCACGGACAGAAGCAGGATCGCAGGCAGTGCCGGCACCTTCAGTACGGCAACCACCAGGATCAGTACTACCGGGATCAGCAGCAGCGGGCTCATGTGGGAGTAGTGCTCCATGATGGCCGCCTGCAGTTCCTGGGATACAGTCGGGTCGTAGTTTGCAGATCCTTTCAGACCCAGGATCGCATAAAGAACGATGGCGATGACCAGGCTCGGGAACGTGGTGGTGACCATGGCTCCTACGTGGTCGAACAGGCCGGTCTGTGCAGCTCCTGCTGCCAGGTTGGTGGAGTCAGACAGCGGGGAGAACTTGTCTCCGCAGCATGCTCCGGACAGAACCATTCCGGCGATCAGCGCAGGGCTGAATCCCATGGTGGTTCCGATAGTCATGAATGCAATACCCAGGGTTGCGGATACGGTCCAGGCGGATCCCAGTGCGATACCTACCAGAGCACAAAGTGCACAGGCCAGGGGCAGGAATGCCTTGGGGGAGATCAGCTGCAGTCCGTAGTACACAACAGCCGGGATGGTGCCGGCGCCCTCGAATGCACCGATCAGACATCCGACACAAAGAATGATAATGATTGCTTCCAGAGACTGACTTACGGCATCCAGTGCACCGGTCAGCATCTCTTTGTAGGTGTAGCCGTAGAACTTACCTACCATCATGGCGATGGCGCAGGCGATGAGTACAGGAATGTGCGGGTCCTGGCCCCAGTCAGCTACATAGTTGGTGATCATGATTGCCAGCAGTACGATAACGGGGATCAGTCCGCCGAACTTACTGGGCAGTCTTTTGGTTGTTTGTTCTGACATCAATATGCCCTCCTCTTTAATAATAACTCAGAAACCAAAAAGGCCCGGCGCAAGGAATTGCCTGAATGCTAAAACTACTGGAATGCTGTTAAACCCTACGTCAGCCCATTTTTTCTAATGAAATTATATTATATACAATATAATCTCGTCAACAGAAATATTACTGATTTATTAATTATTTTAAGTTTGCATAAGTTCTGCTTATTCTATCTATTCCGATTGTTTATATTAAGTGTCATTTCCGCTGTGATTTACAGAAAGAACGGTACCGCCACCGGTACCAGCACTGAGATCACGAACCCGGAAACGAAGGAATAAAGTGCCGTCTGAGAGTTGGTCACCCGCTCCACGATGGGAAGGCATGTGTCCATAGCGGAGGACCCCGGAAGTCCGATGGTCTCCACGCAGCCGATGTATCTTGCTGCGATGGGGATCAGGACGATGGCGAAGGTCTCTCTCATCACATTATGCATGAAGGACACGGTTCCCGCCGTGATGTATCCCGCATCCATGATAATGCCCGGCGCGATGGAGTACCAGCCGAATCCGGCTCCAATCGCCAGGCACTCCTTTGTGCTAAGTGGCAGGATCCATGCGCAGGCCGCAGCCCCTGCAAGGGTGCCGGCAACGATGGCAACAGGAAGCAGGAACACCCGCAGTCCCACGTGTCTCAGACCATCAAAGGCATGGCCATCCATCCCCAGGTCAATGCCGATGAGAAAAAGCTGCAGCGACAGGCTCACTGAGATCAGCACTGCGGCTCTTCCGTCCACGACTTCTCCCCGGGCAAGTCCGCTGCTCACAAGGAGATACCCCGCGGCGACTCCCCCTGACACAAAGCCCAGAATGCCGAGGATCATGAGATGATTGGACTTCTGCCCGATCTTCTCCTTGCCGCTTCCGGCCGCATCTGCTCCCCGCAGATTTCCCTGGCGGTCCAGCCCGATCACCTTCCGCATCAGCGTTATGGCCGATGCCGAGCCCACCATGGTAGCGATGGTGATGGCCAGAGCATATAGCCCGTAGCTTCCCAGGGATCCCACGATCTCCTGATTGGATCCCACGCGCATCCCCATGAAGAACACTACCATCAGAATGCAGATCACCTGCACCGTACCGGTCCAGGGAAGCTTCACCCCCTTCTTCCGCAGCACCATGGCCGCCGCATAGCCCACAAAACAATATACCAGATAAATCAAAGCTCCACTCATAACTAGTCCCCTCTCCAAAAATAAAATCAAGCTGTGGATCAGCCACAGCAATTATATCGCAGTTATTCCGCTAAGGTCAAGGAAAATATTAGTATTATGAATGTTATTTGAGGATTGCATAAGTTTAACTTATACTAAAGGTATTAAGTGAGGCAGGGTGACGGGACCTGCCTCAAAATGAAAAAAGAATGAAAAGCAATTGGGGCTCCCACAGTTCAGTAGTTAACTGAAGTAGGGAAAATTAAAAAGACTGTGGTTCGCCCACAGCCCGTATTCGCTGATGCTTGTATCCGACCATCGGTCTGCCGCCGATTCAGATAATTTTATGCAGGTCTCCTGGCTTATGGATCGCCACATCACTTCTCCTTCCCAGTTTCATCCAGTGGATAGCTTTCGCCGTGAAATGATGCTCCCCAAACACAGTGGCGGGACCGCGCCGGACTCAAACCGGCTTCCCTCTTAGCTCCCTCGCGGGAGAACATAAAACGCATTTTCAATTGCAATTTAATTGTATCCATTTCTGTACTCTTCGTCAAGGGGATTTCTGAATTTTTTCCCAAGAAATCTAAAACAAGTGCAAACGAATTATGCCCTCGACCTGCTGCTGATCCATGGTCTTGTCCCGCCTCCCATAGGTAAAGAAGTAGTCCTCGTCGGGGATCAGTCCTGAAAACAGATACTCTTTCTGCTTCCACAGATATGTCCCCTGGTACGACCCCGCAGAGATCTTCCCGGCGTGTTCGTGGTAGATCGATCGGTTCAGCTTCCTGGCGAAAGGCTCGAAATCCGGAAAAAGCTCTGCCCCGCTATTCAGGACTACCTTGGGCTCGTAGCGAGTGGGGATCTTCATTCTCCAGTAAAAGTCCATGATATACTGCTCGTGGGTCGAGCAGACTTTGTACCCCGAAAGGGTCGGATACTTATGCTCTTCCTTATACTCATCTCTGGGCGGCACGTACACCTCTGCCCACTCCGAGGCACTCACAAAGCCTGTCTCGCGGATATACTTCCCGGGCAGATCGTGGTAGATGCACCCGGGATTCTCCATTAATATGTTAGGGTCAAAAGTCCGGATACTCCGGACACTCTCAAGCTGCAGAATATTATTCTCCAGGATCCCGCACATGTCCAGGAGCAGCATCTTGAACTTGAGGAGTTCGATCTTGCCTTTGTCCTTCACGGAAATGGAATGGCGTTCCTCCCCGTTGCGCACGCGGTAATACCTGTGACCTTTAGAATCATAAGCCTGCAATTCTCCCGGAGGCATCTCACGAAGTATGGACTGGTACTTGCTCAGGCACGTCTCTTGATACTTCAGTTCCTTTTGGATCGCGTCTTGTCTCAGGTACATTCTACTCGCCTCCTTATGGGACTATATGATAACCCTGAAGTATGGGGAAATCAAGGGCCACAGAAATATTCATTCTTTCCCCATACGATTTGCTTTGTTGACGCCTGCAAAGAAGGATAATGGTGCCTGCGGCAGCGTGCCGCGGACCGTGCGCCCGCCTGGGCCTTGGGGGTTGGCCCGGCGGCGCGGAAAAGCGGCTAAGTGGAGCGAGGCAGGCGTCGTCTCAGGAAGAGGCGAGGTACCGGGGCGTCTGGGGCTGAATCCCGGGGGATACGGGGATGGCCTGGGGATCTGCTTCCGCCTGGAATTGG
>CAMOGZ010000083.1 GCA_946614405.1 uncultured Eubacterium sp.
CAGTCTCCTTGCCGTATCCACCAGCGCACGGCCTAAGATCGAGAATTACCACTTCACTACCATCGAGCCCAATCTCGGTGTTGTGAAGATGTACGATACCAGCTTCGTCATGGCCGACATTGCCGGGATCATTGAGGGTGCCCACCAGGGACTTGGCCTTGGGCTGAAGTTCCTGAAACACATCGAACGTACCCGTGTCCTGATCCATGTGGTGGATGTATCCGGAAGCGAGGGAAGGGATCCCATCGATGATTTTGAGAAGATCAATGCAGAGCTGAGAAGCTACAGCGAGTCCGTAGCACGGAAACCTATGCTGGTGGCCGCCAATAAGATCGACCTCACCGATGAGGAGGATCCCGGTTATATTGCCTTCAAGGAATATGTAGAGTCCAAGGGTTACCGCGTATTCCCGATTTCCGCACCTATCAACTACGGGGTGAAGGAACTGATGAATGCGGCTTTGGAAGAGCTTCAGAAGGCCCTTGCACAGCCGGAACCGGAACCGGAAGTGGAATACTTCGACTTTGATACGGATGACAGAGAGCCGGATTATAAGGAAGTCTATGTCACCAAGGAAGACGAAGAGACCTATTCCGTCACGGGCAAACAGCTCCGGAAGATTTTTGATTCCACCAACTTCAATGACTTTGGTTCCCTTCGCTATCTTTATAAATACATGGAGAAGAAGGGCGCCATCGACAGAATGATCGAGCTGGGACTGACCGAAGGGGACACCATTCGGGTATTTGACTACGAATTCGAGTATTATGACGAGTATTAACAGGAGTAAGGAATGACGGAAACCGGAAGATTAACGGAAGAACGATGCTACCAGTACTTCCGACAGCAGAATACGCCAACCCGCGTGATCCGGCATTGCATCGGCGTCAGCAATGCGGCTTACACCATCGGCAAGGCAATGAACGAGACGTTTCTGACGTCTCCTCTTGACCTGGAACTGATCCGGACGGCGGCGCTGGTCCATGACATGTGCCGTGTGGAGGAGGACCATGGAAGGGTCGCAGCGGAGATCCTGCGGAAAGACGGATATCCGGATGTGGCAGATGCCGTGGAAGAGCATATGTTCCGTCATCTCAGCCCTCTTGACGAGATCACTGTGGCGGACCTGGTCTGCCTGGGGGACAGACTGGTATGCGAGGATCAGTATGTGGGAGTGGACCGCAGGATCGATTATCTGATCCACAAACCCGGAGAAACAGAAGAACGGACGGCACGCCTCAACGAGGCCAGAAAACTCATGCACGACTATGTGAACGAACTGGAAAGACGCATGGGATGCACCGTGGATTCTTTGTTCCGTCCCTCCATGGATGAGATCCTGAAGCAGGTGGAGAAGCCGGCACGCTACACCGGGAACGAGATCAATGTGATCCGGAAGGACCCGGAGTCCGTGGACGTGCGCTTCGCCTTTGCATTTCCGGATCTTTATGAGATCGGCATGTCCTATATGGGGCTGCAGATCCTGTATAACATAATCAATAAAGAACAGAATCTTGCTTGTGAACGGGTATTTGCACCGGCATCCGACATGGAAGAGCTGATGCGCAGCTACGATTATCCTTTGTTTACGCTTGAGAATAAGACTCCCGTGGCGGAGATGGATGTAATGGGGTTCACCCTTCAGTACGAGATGTCCTTCACGAATATACTTAATATGCTGGAGCTGGCGCAGCTTCCGCTGCATGCTGCTGACCGGGACGAGTCCATGCCCCTGGTCATTGCCGGAGGCCCCTGCGCATTCAACCCTGAACCTTTGGCGGACTTCATCGACCTCTTCATGATCGGAGACGGAGAGAAGGCTCTCCCGGACCTTCTGAAGGCCCTGGCAGACTGCAAGAAGGAGGGACTCTCCCGCAGAGAGACTCTTCTGAAACTGACCGCCATCGACGGTGTTTATGTGCCTGCATTCTATGAGCCGGTCTACGGAGAAGACGGGATCCTCACCGAGTACAGAGTGACAGAAGATGTCCCGTACCCCGTCAGAAGAGCCATCGTTCCGGACCTGGAGGACATCGATTTCCCGGAGAATAATATCGTTCCCCTGATCGAGACGGTACACGACCGCGCTGTCGTAGAGACATTCCGCGGGTGCACCAGAGGGTGCCGGTTCTGTCAGGCCGGCATGATCTATCGCCCTGTGCGGGAGCGCAGCAAGGAAAAGATCCTGGATCTGGCTGCGGCTCAGATCCATAATACCGGACACGATGAGCTGTCCATTCTGTCACTGTCCACCAGTGACTATTCCTGCTTCGAAGAACTGGCCATTTCCCTGATGAGATACTGCAAGGAGCGGGAGGTTTCCCTTTCCCTGCCGTCCCTCAGGCTGGACAGCTTCTCCTTTAACGTGCTGCAGGAGATCCAGAAATACAAAAAGTCCGGATTGACCTTTGCCCCGGAGGCGGGGACTCAGAGGCTCCGTGACATTATCAATAAAGGAATCACAGAAGAAGACATCTACGGAGCAGTGGAGCAGGCCCTGGAACTGGGCTGGCGCCATGTCAAGCTCTATTTCATGATCGGTCTCCCCGGGGAAACCGACGAGGACCTGGACGGCATCGCCCAGATCGCCCGCAATGTGATGGGGATCCACAAACGTTCCGGAAAGGGCGGAAGGTTCAACGTTACCGTCAGCATTTCCAACTTTGTGCCCAAGGCGCACACACCTTTCCAGTGGGCGCCTCAGGACTCCACAGAGGAGTTCCGCCGCAAGCATGATTACCTCACAGAGCGGCTGAAGATCAAGGGTGTGACCTACAACTACCATGATGATGCAGTCAGCACTTGTGAAGCGATCCTGGCAAGAGGGGACCGCCGCTGCGGCGACCTGCTTCTTCTTGCCCACCGTGCAGGATGCAAATTCGACGGATGGAGCGAGCACTTCAACCGTGACACCTGGAAGAAGGTCCTGGAGGACTGGGATGTGGACTATCGCACCATCACCGAACGTTCCCGTTCGTATAATGAATGCCTGCCCTGGGATGTGCTGGATTCCGGTATCAGCAAGGTATTCCTCATGAGAGAAAACGAGAAGGCCAAGTCAGAGACCGTCACCCACGACTGCCGTTATGGGTGCACCGGATGCGGAATGAACCGATATACGACCTGTCCGCAAGGAGGCATCTATGTATAAATATGTTCTGGTATTCCGGAAATCCGGAGAAATTAAATACACTTCGCATCTGGACATGCTGCGTCTGTTCAAGCGGGCTTTTCGCAGAACCGGGATCGAGCTTGCCTACAGTCAGGGGTATAATCCCCATCCGAAAATGGGCTTTGCTCAGCCTTTGTCCCTGGGATATGAGGCATCCGGGGAACTCCTGGAGTTCGAGACCAAGGAACCCGTCAGCCGGAAGCGCCTGACGGAGGACATGGCCAGGGCGCTGCCTGAGGGCGTGGAGATTACCTCCTGCGGAAGGATCGGCGACGGCCAGAAGTCCCTTGCGGCATCCATTACCCAGGCCGAGTATGAGATCCGTGTCCCCCTTTCCTGGCATCTCATGGATTACCCCGAGGTCACAAAGGCTTATCTGCAGCAGGACCAGATCCTGGCCATGAAGAAACAGAAAAAGACCAAGAAATTGGTGGAAGTGGATATCAAGGAGAAGATCCGGCAGCTGACGGCCGAACCGACGGAAGAGGATACACTCCTTCTGAAGGTGACCACGGACTGCGGAAGCAAGTCCAACCTCAGCCCGGAGCAGGTGATCGCAAGTTACCTGGAGTTTATTCAGTTTGATATCCCCAGGTACCGGATCGAAGTGGACCGGAAGAGCCTGGAATACCCCATTGACTTTACCATTAAATGGATGTAAAATAAAGGAAGGACGGGATAAGCGGCGAAGGATAGGAGCAAGTATGGAGCTTATCAGAAAAACGATCCTTCAGCTGAGAGATCATAAGAATTTAATGCAATTCGCTGCGGTGATAGCCTTGGTTATCATCGCACTTGTGCTTTTTGGGGTAAATGGGCAAAGTCAGACCATTACTGTTGATGAATCATCCGCCTCAGAACTTGCGGCAGAGGCGCCGGAACATCCGGAAGAGGAGGCGGCATTGCCGGATTCCGTATTCGTGGATGTGGGCGGTGAGGTAAGCGATCCCGGTGTTTATGAGGTGAAGGGAGATGCCAGGATATTCGAGGTGATCGAGAAGGCAGGAGGTCTGACCAAAGATGCCGACACCACTATGATCAATCAGGCTGAGACGGTATCAGACGGCATGAAAATCACGATCCCGTCGAAACAGCAGGCGGTATCCGCCGTGGCGCCGGAGCAGGGCGGTACAGGGGATGCTGCAGTAACACAGACAGAGACAGAAGGGGGAAAAATCAACATCAACACAGCAGATTCCACAGCCCTGCAGGAAATACCGGGTGTTGGTCCGGCCACTGCCGAGAAGATCATTTCTTACAGGAATGAGCAGGGTGCTTTTCAGAGTATTGAGGATCTGAAAAATGTCAGTGGGATCGGTGACAAGACCTTCATGAAGATGAAGGACCGGATCACGATATAACAGGCGCATGCCCGGAGGGTCATGTGTCCGTTTATATATGACATTTATATTAAGGAGGATTTGTTATGAAAGGTGAGAAAAAGTATCTGATCAAGGCAAGAGAGATTGCCATGTCCGCAGGACTTCCGGTGTCGGTTTCCGGGTTTCACTACTTCTGCGATGCGATACGGATCATTTTGGAAGACGGAGGCTATTCCTATCTGTACTCCAAGGAGATCTACAACCGCGTGGCGGAGAAGAACGGAGTGAATGTGAACTGCGTTCATAAGGCCATGGAGTATGCGCTGAAAAATGCCTGGACCAAAAACCATGAAACCTTCGCCAGATGGGTGGATGAGCAGAGTAAGGGACAGATCCGGAAAAAGCCGACAAATATACAGTTTATATGTCTTCTGTATTATTCACTTGAGGTTGAAAATGCAAAAACTTTCTGATACAATAGTCAGCGTAGTTCGTTACGAGGAGGGTCCGATGATCACAGAAGAGAAAATCAAAAGGATCAATGAGCTTGCCAGAAAATCCAAGGCTGAGGGCCTTACGGATGCCGAGAAGGAAGAGCAGCAGATCCTGCGCAGAGAGTATATAGATGCGTTTAAAGCAAACCTGAGAGCTCAGTTAGACCAGATTGAATTCGTAGACGAAAAATAATAGATTATACTGTTTGAAACATTTATATCAAGGTATAATCAACATTGGAAGTTTAGAAAAGGAGTTCAATGAATGGAAACAGAGAGACGCGTATATTTGGATTATTCAGCAACCACACCGGTCAAGGATGAGGTGCTGACCGAGATGCTTCCGTATTTTACTCAGAATTTCGGAAACGCATCCAGTTTATATACAATAGGTTTGGAATCGAAGGCAGCCATCGACCACGCAAGAGAGCAGGTCGCAGCACTGATCGGCGCATCACCGAAGGAGATCTATTTCACCGGCGGCGGCAGCGAGTCCGACAACTGGGTCCTGGAGAGCATTGCCAACGATATGAGAAACCGGGGCAAGGGCAATCACATCATCACAAGCCGCATCGAACATCATGCGGTACTGTACACCTGTGAGTTCCTGGAGAAGAACGGTTATGAAGTAACTTACCTGGATGTAGACCAGGAGGGATTCGTATCCCCTGAGGATCTGGAGAACGCCATCAGAGAAGATACGGTTCTTGTCAGCATCATGTTTGTAAACAACGAGATCGGAACCATCGAGCCGATCCGTGAACTGGCAGAGATCTGTCATAAACATAAGGTCCTGTTCCACACCGATGCGGTGCAGGCCATCGGCAATGTTCCCATCGACGTGAAGGATCTGGGGATCGACCTGATGTCCATGTCCTCTCATAAGATCTATGGGCCGAAGGGTGAGGGAGCACTGTACTGCCGCAAGGGAGTTCGTCTTCCCAGCTTCATTCACGGCGGAGCCCAGGAGAATGGCAAGCGCGCAGGCACAGAGAACCTTGCCGGTATCGTAGGATTCGGTAAGGCAGCTGAACTTGCACATGAGAATCTGGACAAGCACATTGCACACTGCTCTGAGCTGAGAGACTACCTGATCAGCCGCGTTACAGATGAGATCGATGACGTCGTTGTCAACGGCAGTCTGGAGCACAGACACCCGGGCAATGCGAATATCACATTCAAATATATTGAGGGAGAATCGATCCTGCTGCTTCTGGATGCCTTCGGCATCTACGTATCCACCGGATCCGCATGCTCCTCCAAGTCTCTGGAGCCGTCTCACGTGCTGAGCGCCATCGGATTGTCCCACGAGATCATCCACGGAACGATCCGTTTCACCGTAGGCGATATGACGACGAAGGAAGACATCGATTATACCGTAGAGAAACTTAAGACTGTAGTGGCGAGACTGAGAGAACTGTCCCCGGTCAACGCAGAGAAAGGATGGAACTAACAATGGGATTATATAACGATACCGTAATGGATCATTTCATGAATCCGAGAAATGTAGGCGAACTTGAGAATCCGGATGGAACCGGCGTATATGGAAGCCCGGTCTGTGGAGATATGATGCAGGTTCAGATCAAGGTCAAGGACGACGTCATCACCGATGCCAAGTTTAAGACATTCGGATGCGGAAGCGCCATCGCATCTTCCAGCATGGCTACCGAGATGATCATTGGCAAGACCATTGATGAGGCTCTGGACATCGGCAACAAGAAGATCGTAGACGAGCTGGGCG
>CAMOGZ010000084.1 GCA_946614405.1 uncultured Eubacterium sp.
GGGTCTTGCCATGGAGCAGGTGGAGCGCACCCTCATCCAGCGGGCCATCGAAGCCGCCGGCGGGGATAAGAATCAGGCCGCTGCATCCCTGGGGATCCCACTTCGCACATTATATTATCGGTGCAAAAAGTTAGGAATATAAACTTTGCAACTTCTTGCATTTTTGCAGAAAGTTGCCGCAGATATCTGCAAACCAGTGCGGTGGGCTTTGTGCGAAGCCTTGAAAATGCCGCATCTGAGACTTGGCACGGATATTGCTGTTTCTATAGGCAAAGAAAAACACCTACGGAAACAGGAGGAAAAGAAATGGATAATAATAAAGTTCTGGACGAATTCGTAAGAGGTTACTATGCACAGCTTGCCAGCGGCGTCTACGGGGAGCCCGTTCCCATCAGCGCCAAGGACACCGCCCTGGTACTCATCGACGTGCAGGAGTGCGTGACGGAAGAGTACTTCGTGGAGGGGTTCAAAGCCATGGGAATGGATGTGGAGCCTCTGATGCCGGCGCTGGACCAGCTGGGGGAGAACACCAATAAGGTCCTGGCCAACATCGAGAAGATCCTGGCCAAGTGCAGAGAGAAAGGGATCAAGCCCATCCACATCAAGCTGGGCTCCTATCTCCCCGATGCGTCCGATACCGGACGGCTGCACACCGAGGCCGGCATGTTCTATCCGCCGGGAGCACCGGGATCTGCTTTCTGCAAGGAGGCGGAACCACTGGAGGGTGAGATCGTGCTGAACAAGACCTGCTCCGGATGCGTAGTGGGCACCCCCATCGACCGGATCCTGCGGAACCTGCACATCGACAGCGTCATCGTGGTGGGCTTCTACACCGACCAGTGCGTCAGCACCGCCATCCGCGACTTCCGCGACCTGGGATATCACGTGGACATGATCGAGGATGCCATCGGTGCCATGAGCCAGGAGCGTCACGACCGTGCCCTGCAGGGGATCCAGAAGATCTACGCCAATTCCGAAACCACTGAAGAACTGCTTGCCAGACTGGAGGCACTGTAAATCATGATCAATGATATTGTTGAAAAGTATGTACCCCATGTCATCGAATACCGCCGTCGGTTCCACCAGCTGCCGGAGCTGAGTTTCGAGGAGTTTGAGACCTCGGAATTCATCGCCGAGAAGCTGAAAGAGCTGGGCTACAGCGTGCGGACCAACATCGGAGGCACCGGCGTCATGGCCGTACTGGATACGGGACGGCCGGGACCGGTCATCGCCTTCCGGGCGGACATGGACGCGCTTCCCATCATGGAGGAGACGGATCTTCCCTACGACTCCCGCCGTGTGGGAGTGATGCATGCCTGCGGCCACGACGGTCACATGGCCATTCTCCTGGGGACCGCCGCCGTGCTGATGGAGATCCGGGACCAGCTCACCGGCGTGATCAAGCTGATCTTTCAGCCGGGAGAGGAGGCCAACGGAGGCGCCCGGTGCATCATCAACGACGGCGCCCTGCGGGATCCCGATGTTTCCGGGATCTACGCACTGCACATGATGCCGGATCTTCCCACGGGGACCATCGGCGTCAAGTCCGGGTACATGACCGCAACGGATGATGAGTTCTACATCAAAGTCCACGGCCGGGAGGCTCATTCCTCCGAGCCGGAGGCCGGCGTCAACGCCATCACCATCGCCTCCCAGATCGTCATGGGCCTGAACACTATCATCGGCGCCAACATCAGCCCCTTCGACGTGGGCACCTTCTCCATCTGCAAAATCAGCGGCGGCGATGCCATCAACGTCATCCCCAACTACGCTGAGATGAGCGGCATGATCCGCTGCGTGGAGGCCAAGAACAAGCAGACGATCCGGGACAAGATGACCGCCATCGCCGAGAGTACAGCAGCAGGCTTCGGCGGCAGTGCCGAGGTGGAGTTCATCCAGGGATTCCCCGCGGTGAACAACGATGCAAGGCTCACGGTGAACGTCATGGATGCGGCAGAGAAGTCCCTGGAGCACAAAGACGACATCGTTGTGATCCAGCGGCCCCACCTGGGTTCAGAGGACTTCGCCTATTATCAGGAGGAGCTCCCGGGCGTGATCTTCATGCTGGGCTGCCGTCAGGAGGACGTGGAGACTGGATCACTTCACAGCGCCATCCTGAACATCGACGAAGGTTCCTTCCGCTACGGCATGCGGATCTTCGCAAACATCGCACTGGACGTGTGCGGGAAATAACGGAAAATAAATGAGGCTGTCCCAATGGGATAGCCTCTGTTTATTTGGAATCGTTGATTGTTTACCTCTTGTTGGACCGGATCCAGATGTGGTTCTCTTCGGCTTTGCGGATCAGTTCCTCCCGGAAGTCGGGGTGCGCGATGGAGATCAGCATCTCCGCGCGCTCCCAGGTGGTGCGGCCTACCAGATTGACCATTCCGTATTCCGTCACCATGTAGTAGGCCTGACTGCGGGGGTCGGTGACAATGTCGCCCTGGAAGGTGGGAACGATCCTGGACTTGAGGGTCCCGTCCTTCTCCTTATAGGTGGAGGTCATGCACAGGAAGGCTTTGCCGCCCCGGGACATAGCCGCGCCGGTGAGGTAGTCCAGCTGCCCGCCGGTGCCGCTGATCTGCCGCATGCCTACGCTCTCAGCGCTGACCTGGCCGAAGAGGTCCACGGCAATGCAGTTATTGATGGAGATCATGTTATCGATCCTTCCGATGATCCCCGGCGAATTGACCAGTTCCAGGGGCATGAAAGCGACGCCGGGATTCTCGTCGATGAATTCATAGACCTTCTCGGTCCCGAAGGCCATGCCCGTTACGCCGATCCCCGGCATAAAGCTTTTCCGCCGGTTGTTCAGTTTCCCAGCCTCCGTCAGCGACACGTACGCATCGGAACAGAGCTCCGTGTGCATGCCCAGATCTTTCAGATCGGAGTCTGCCAGCATGGTGCCCAGCACATTCGGCATGCCGCCAATGCCAAACTGCAGGGTGGCGCCATCCGGGATCATGGGCAGGATCTGTTCTGCCACGGCCCGGTCCTCCTCCGTGGCGGGGTGCATGGGCACCGTGGGGAGAGGGCTGTGTTCCCCTTCTACGATCATGTCCACCTCAGAGATGTGGATCGTCTGCCCGAATCCGCCGCAGACCTTCGGCAGCTGCTCATCGATCTCCAAAATGACCACATCCGCCGTCTCCAGGATCCCCTTTGCCACGCCGGAGGCTGCGGAAAGGTTGAAGTATCCGTGGCGGTCCATTGGTGCGGCGGCACACATGGCCACATTCACCGTCAGGAAATGGCGGTAGTAAGGAACCACATTCCGAAAGATCATGGGGATGAAGTTACAAAGCCCCTGATCGCAGAGCTTCCGCTCATAGGCGGAGCAATGCCAGCTGTTATAGATGAAGTGCTCCCGGTGAGGATCACACTCCACCGTCCGGATGGGCTTGAAGATGAGGTTGCCGCGGATCTTCACGTCCGTCAGTTCCTCTGCCCGTCTTGCCAGCGCCGCGTCCAACAGCTCCGGAAATGCCAGGTTCGTTATATAGTCCACCCAGTCACCGCTCTTGACGACCTTTACCGCCTCGTCCGGTGTTCTGAGTTTGCTTCTGTATTCTGCTGTATAGTCCATATTCTTATCGATCTCCTTCCCTGCCCATTATTATATCACTTAACACCTTCGGCGCAAAGTTTATCCCACTCGAAGAACGATGGCCTCATAAGGCTGAAGCAGATCGGCTTTGTGCCCGGCATAGTTGGAGAGCAGGACCTCGCCGCAATCCCAGCCGCAGGGAACCTCTTCCGAGGTGAAGTTGCAATAGACCGCCAGGGTGTGGTCACCCTCCAGGACCCGCCGGTAGGCGTAGACCGCGGGATCCTCCTCCAGCATGGGAACGAAGGTACCGTAGACCACTGCGGGGTCTTCGTGCCGGAGCCGGATCAGGGCCCGGTAATAGCTGAAGACGGAGTCCGGGTCATCCACCTGGGCCGCTGCGTTGATCTCCCGGTAGTTGTCATTCACCCGGATCCATGGCGTTCCCGTGGTGAAGCCGGCATTCTCGGAATCATTCCACTGCATGGGGGTCCGGGCATTGTCCCGGCTGATCTCCTGCAGACAGGCCATCATCTCCTCCGGGGTGTAGACGCCGGCACCCACCAGGTCGCGATATGTCCCGAGGCTTTCGATGTCCCGGTAGTCCTCCAGGGACACAAAGCCTGCATTGGTCATTCCGAGCTCCTCTCCCTGATAAATATACGGCGTGCCCTTCATCATATGGAGCATGGTGGCCAGCATCTTGGCGGAGCGGACCCGGAATTCCGGAGAGTCGTTCCCAAAACGGGATACTGCCCGGGGCTGGTCGTGATTGTCCAGATAGAGGCTGTTCCAGGCACAGCCCTCCAGCCCGGTCTGCCACTTGTTGAGGCTTTTGCGGAGAGCTGCCAGGGTCGGCTTCTCCGTGGTCCACTTGCCGGCGCGGCCGGGAGTGAGCTCCACGTGCTCAAACTGAAAGATCATGCCCAGCTCGCTCTCATCTGCATTGGCGAAGCGCCTGGCTTCTTCAATGGAGATGTTTCCGGTCTCGCCAACGGTGAGAAGATCCCGGCCGGATAGGACCCGGCGGTTCATTTCCTGTATATATTCATGAACTCTGGGGCCGCAGTTGACAAAGGGATTGAAATCGCCGTAGAGGCCTTTTGGCGCAGGGTCATCGGGCAGCTCCGGCTCCTTGGAGATCATGCTGATCACATCCATGCGGAAGCCATCGATGCCTTTGTCGCACCACCAGTTCATCATGTCGAAGACGGCGTCCCGGACCGCGGGGTTATCCCAGTTCAGGTCCGGCTGCTTCTTTGAGAAGAGATGGAGATAGTACTGATCCGTGGCCTCGTCGTATTCCCAGGCGGATCCTCCGAAGCAGGACCCCCAGTTGTTAGGCTCTCTTCCATCCTTGCTGTCCCGCCAGAAGTAGAAATCGCGATAGGGATTCTCCCTGGACTTACGGCTCTCCACGAACCATGCATGCTCATCGGAGGTGTGATTCACCACCAGATCCATGACGATCCGGATCCCCCTTTTATGAGCCTCCGCCAGCATCCGGTCGAAGTCCTCCATGGTCCCGAACTCGTCCATGATATCCCTGTAATCCGAGATATCATATCCATTGTCATCGTTGGGCGACTGGTACACCGGGGACAGCCAAATTGCGTCCACCCCCAGAAGCTGCAAATAATCAAGGTGCGCAGTGATGCCGTTCAGATCCCCGATCCCGTCGCCGTTGCTGTCGGCGAAACTTCTGGGATAGATCTGATAGACCACCGCCTCCTTCCACCATCTTTTTGTTTCTTTAACCATAGGTATTCCTCCTGATATCACTATACGGCATTCCACCCCAGTCGTCCAGCACAAAAAAAGACACCGGTTCTCATTCCTCATCGCTTGGGAAATCGGTGTCTTTTATTTGTTTTATTGGGGCTAGTCCAGGATCCTCCCATCTCTGGAGATGGTCACCACCTGCCAGGGCAGGAACTTGCCGCTGGCCTGCAGAGCATTCTGGGCCGCCATCTGCAGACCGCCGCAGCAGGGCACTTCCATGCGGACGATGGTCACGCTCTGGATGTTATTCTGGGCGATGATGGCGGTGAGCTTCTCGGTGTAATCCCCCTCGTCCAGCTTGGGGCATCCGATGAGGGTGATCTTCCCTCTCATGAAATCCTCATGCATATTGGCGTAGGCGTATGCGGTGCAGTCCGCCGCGATCAGCAGCTTGGCTCCGTCGAAGAAGGGCGCCTGGATGGGCACCAGCTTGATCTGGCAGGGCCACTGGTTCAGCTGATTGCTGGGGCGTGCTGTGGCGCTCGGCTGAACTGCCGGCGCTTCTGCCTCTTCTCTCTTAAACTGCATCATCTTCGATCCCGGGCATCCGCCGCCCTCGTGCATGTGGTTCATGTGACTCTCCTCCTGTGCTTTCTGTCTCTGGCTTTCCTTCACCGCGGCCTCATCGTAGGCCGGGGCTTCTCTCTCCTCAAAAGTAATGGCTCCGGTGGGGCATCCCGGCAGGCAGTCTCCCAGCCCGTCGCAGAAATTCTCCCGCACCAGCTTGGCTTTGCCGTCGACGATGTCGATGGCGCCCTCGTGGCACGCACTGGCACAAAGCCCACAGCCATTGCATTTCTCTTCATCTATATGGATTATCTTACGGATCATAATTCCTACCTCCTTGACTTTCTATGGAGATTATATTACAGTTGGTTTGGTAAGTACGTTGTTATAACCACATTTTTGGAGATTGTTATGGATATTTTTCGTCACAAAATATTTCAGGGGATGACGGAGGCGGAGGTGTCCGATGCCCTGGCCGCACTCCGCGCCCGGGAGCAGGATTTCCCAAAAGGCGCCGTCCTCTTCACCGCCGGCACTTTGACGAGTCGCTGCGGCCTGGTCCTATCCGGAAGCGTCACCATCGAAAGTAATGACTTTTGGGGGAATCGAACGATCCTCAGCCATGCGGAAGCTGGTGAGATCTTCGCCGAGACCTACGCCCTCCTTCCTGACTCCCCCATGCTGGTGGATGTCATCGCCAACGAAGACTGCCGCATTCTGTTTCTGTCAGTGGGGCCGCTGATCGGGGAGGACTCCCTGTCCGGATGGCAGGTGACCCTGCTGAAAAACCTGCTGGATCTGACCGCCCGGAAGAATTTGGCTTTGTCCGGGAGGAGCTTCCACACCGCGCCAAAGAC